>JBAXHK010000368.1:0-2103 GCA_037138935.1 Actinomycetes bacterium | reverse complement strand
CGCTGTCTAGAACTCGACGTGACCGCTCGACCTCGCCAGTGAAATCGACGTGGCCGGGGGTATAAATGATGTTTATGGTGTGGTCTTTCCAGCTGCAGGTTGTTGCGGCCGAGGTGATCGTGATGCCGCGCTCTTGCTCCTGCTCCATCCAGTCCATGGTGGCTGCGCCCTCGTGGACTTCGCCGATCTTGTAGTTGATACCCGTGTAAAACAAGATGCGCTCGGTTGTAGTGGTTTTGCCCGCGTCGATATGAGCCATGATCCCGATATTGCGGACCTTGGCCAGATCGAGTGCGGTCTGGGTCGACACTTTGCTCTCCGTTGCTCTCGTTTATCGGGTCAAAACAGTTGTTGGTGGAAGGTTTTTGGTTACCAGCGGTAATGGGCGAAAGCCTTATTGGCTTCGGCCATCTTGTGGGTATCTTCGCGTTTCTTGACGCTGGCGCCAAGACCGTTTGAAGCGTCCAGAATTTCATTCATCAAGCGCTCGGTCATTGTCTTCTCGCGACGCTGGCGCGAGTACCCAATGAGCCAGCGCAGGGCCAAAGTGATGCTGCGGTTGGGCTTAACCTCGACCGGCACCTGGTAGGTCGCGCCACCTACGCGGCGGGACCGCACTTCAAGGGTTGGCTTGATGTTGTCAAGTGCACGCTTCAAAGTCTGAACCGGATCGGTACCGGTCTTGTCGCGGCAACCTTCCAGGGCCCCGTAAACAATACGCTCGGCGGTGGAGCGCTTGCCATCTAGCAGCACCTTGTTGATCAACTGCGTAACGATGGGGGCACTAAATACTGGATCATTGACGATCGGCCGCTTGGTAGCTGGACCCTTGCGAGGCATTAGGCCTTCTCCTTCTTCGCACCGTAGCGGGAACGGGCCTGCTTGCGGTTCTTGACGCCTTGAGTGTCGAGGGCACCGCGGATGACCTTGTAACGAACACCGGGAAGATCGCGGACGCGGCCGCCGCGCACGAGGACAATTGAGTGCTCTTGCAGATTGTGGCCAACACCTGGAATGTAGGCGGTGATTTCGACACCGGAGGTCAAACGAACGCGGGCCACCTTGCGCAGCGCCGAGTTCGGCTTCTTCGGGGTGGTCGTGTAAACGCGCGTACAGACCCCACGCCGCTGCGGGCTGCCCTTGAGGGCCGGGGCCTTGCTCTTGGTGACCTTGTCCTGTCGGCCCTTGCGGACCAACTGCTGGATCGTTGGCACTCTTTGCCTTCCTCGTTCGGTTTCGCGTCGGTCAAAACTGAGCTGGTAGTGCAATTCCCTCTAGGATCTACGGCCCACGCGGTCGGGTGTGTCGCGCTACCAGCAGGAAGCCACGACGCCAAATCGCATGTTGATCCCCGGCGCATTCGCGCCCCGTGCGCATCTTCGGGGGAAGCCGCGCACAACAGGATGCACCTGATGGTTCAGGCACAAAGGCGAAGATTACCCGTAACCGGCCCCCGACGTCAAAGTGGGGTACCCCAAGGTAAAAGTCAGGGCCTTAAACCTAGAAAATTCAGGGTTTTTCGGGCCCTGGGGCTACCGGGTGCTCGGCGCCCTTGGATGTCTTGCCCCTGAAACCGAGGAGGAATAAGGCGACGATTGCCGCGATCGCCACCCCGACTGCCGCAATCATCAACGCCGGCGTTACCCCAACGGTATAAGCCAAGCTCGCTGCGGTGGCCGCTTCTTGCCCGTTAGTTTTCAGGATTTCAGGAATTGCCCCAGAAACGACCTCATCGGTAAGAGACTCATATCCGGAAATCTGAGCGCCATCAACCAGCCAAACCGAAGTCACTCGCACCGCCGAAATGGCACTGATCACGGCAATCCCCAAGACCGCCGAAATAGAACTAATCAGCGCCATAAAGCCCGAGATAGTACCCATTTGCTCACGTGGGATTGCCATCATCGCACCGGCTGACACGGCCGGCATTCCCACGCCGATACCTACGCCCATAACCGCAAACCAGAAGATGATTTGAAACAGGCCGGTGGTAGTAGTGGTCAGGTGCAGGCCAAAGAGCCCAATCGCCACCGTGCCCAAGCCGATGCAGGTTGTCGGGCCTAAGCCGATGCGGCCCATGATTCTTGGTGAGATGGGCGAGAA
>JBAXHK010000367.1:0-2109 GCA_037138935.1 Actinomycetes bacterium | reverse complement strand
GCCGGCGGCAGCGCTGATGGCCGGCATGACACCGACCAACTCCATTGCTCGGCCTGTAGTTACGGCTGAGCCGGTGGGCCATCCGGCACGCGATGAAACGGTAGCTCTCGCACGGCCGGTAAACGCGGCGTCGGCAAGTCGGGCTCCCAAGCTGGTTGAGCAACTGCCGCTGTCGGGCAGCGTCACGTATGTATTGCCACCTGCGAACCTGCTAAAGCCGGGTGCTGAACATAAGACTGCTACGCGGGCAAATGATCAAGTGGTCGCAGCATTGACCGAAGTCCTCGAGCAATTCGGCATCGACGCTCAGGTAACCGGCTTCATGCGTGGACCAACAGTTACACGATATGAGATCGAATTGGGCCCGAGCGTCAAAGTTGAACGGGTAACCGCACTTAGTAAAAACATTGCTTACGCGGTGGCGAGCGCAGATGTGCGCATTCTTAGCCCGATCCCGGGCAAGAAAGCAATAGGGATTGAGATCCCGAACTCTGACCGTGAACTAGTCGCCTTGGCTGATGTCATGCGCAGCAAAGCCGCAACAGGTGATCAACACCCGATGGTGGCTGCACTCGGCAAAGATGTTGAGGGCGGATTCGTGGTCGCCAACCTCGCCAAAATGCCGCATATGCTGGTGGCAGGTGCGACCGGCGCGGGTAAATCCAGTTGCATCAACGCTCTGGTCATCTCCATTCTGATGCGGGCAACCCCCGATGAAGTTCGTTTGATCCTCGTAGATCCAAAGCGGGTTGAGTTAAAGGCTTATGAGGGTGTTCCGCACTTGATCACGCCAATTATCACCAGCCCAAAGAAGGCGGCTGACGCGCTGCAATGGGTTGTCAAGGAGATGGACCGTAGGTACGACGATCTAGCACTATATGGATTTCGCCATATTGATGACTTCAATAAGGCCGTCAAGAGCGGTCGACTGGAAGCACTCGCGGGCAGTGAGCGGGTACTGAGGCCATATCCGTACTTACTAGTGGTTGTTGATGAACTAGCGGATCTAATGATGGTGGCCCCGCGTGATGTCGAGGACGCAATAGTGCGCATCACGCAGTTGGCGCGGGCGGCCGGTATCCACCTGGTGCTTGCGACGCAGCGTCCGAGTGTTGATGTGGTAACCGGCCTGATCAAGGCGAATGTTCCAAGTCGTTTGGCATTTGCGACCTCGAGCCTGACTGATAGTCGAGTCATCTTGGATCAGCCGGGGGCCGAGAAGTTGGTCGGTCAAGGTGATGGCTTGTTCTTGCCGATGGGGGCCAATAAGAGCCAGCGCATTCAAGGCGCATTTGTGTCAGAGAATGAAATCCGCGCGGTGGTTGCACACTGCAAGGCGCAATCCGCCGCCGTCTACTTGGAAGAGGTCACCACGGTCGCTTCGGTTGGAGCCAAGGAAGTTGACGGGGATATCGGTGACGACCTTGATGTGCTTATCCAGGCCGTTGAGTTGGTGATTTCGACCCAGTTCGGATCGACTTCAATGCTGCAACGAAAGTTACGGGTGGGGTTTGCCAAAGCTGGCCGCCTGATGGACCTCATGGAGTCCCGTGGCGTAGTTGGGCCCAGCGAAGGCTCTAAAGCTCGCGATGTCTTGGTAAAGCCCGAAGAATTACCGGAAATTATTGCCATGCTAAGAGGCGACTCCTAACTCTAAAGGTTTGATGTGTCCACCGAATAGTCGTCCGAATTTCCTCCCTTTTAGTGCGCGCACCTAAGGCGCGCTCGCTATGCTGCCTTCGTCGAAGATGGCGGGAGGTGCGGATGAGCGTCGGCGCGGCAATCAAGAGTGCCCGGGTGGAGTCGGGCCTTAGTACAGCCGATTTAGCCTCGTCAACCAAGATTCGCGAGTCCATGCTGGTGGCCCTCGAAGCTGATGACTTTGATTGTTTTGGTGGTGAGGCCTATGTCCGCGGCCATCTAAAGGTTTTGGCTAATTGCTTGGGGTTGGACCCTGAGTTTCTAGTCGCTGAATTTGCTGGATTTCAAAGTCAGGTCAGTGACTTCGAGCGTTATTAAGTCCCGCTAACTATCGCGCCGAAGGCACCTCCGTAGGCTGGGGTGGTGCCCGAGAATTTAAGTACCACACTGCAAAGGGTCGCACTGGTG
>JBAXHK010000366.1:0-2119 GCA_037138935.1 Actinomycetes bacterium | reverse complement strand
GCGCGTTCAATCGACTCAGCGCTGGCGAAGACGTAATAGCTATTGAGGGCTACTAGGTATAAAACTTTGGCCGAGCCTGCGGTCATTGAAGAGACTGTTTGTTGGTCGTCCTCTGGAGAGCCCATGTTCTACCTTCGCCGTGAGTGTTGAATTGGCGTACCTCAGGCGGACGGTTTAGACCAGATTCCGGTGTAAAGGCGGTGCCTGTGAAACAATGTCGAAGCGGAACTTACCGCAAAATAGGGGGAGATTTATGCCGCCGCGTTCTCGCAAAGACCAGATGATCATCGCGCTTGACTCAATTGGGCCAGCTAAAGCTAGCTACGAAGCATTACTCGACAAGCTGGGTGGTAAATGGACGATGGAGCTAGTGGTGGCGCAAGCGCGAAAATTCAGCGACGATGTGGCAATCCCGATTGACGTCGTCCACGGCGGTGTTCTGCATCGGGGCCGCGAGACGCTGACCGATCCTCCGCTCTACCGCGAGGTCGCAAACTCGATTGAGCGAACATGGAAGACGAAGTCGAAGACGCCGAGGGCCTTTCCTGTTGGACGCGCTGCTTCAAAAATATATGGATTGTGGGCCCACCCAGATGCAGTCATTCGCGTCGAACGAACGACTGCAGCGCGTGACACTCTCTGGCACTCGCTCGAAATCGAGCAGTCCAATGGCTTCAATTTGCAGTCGATCTACCAGGCCTATGAACAGGGTCGCGGGGCCGATTACTCGTGGGTTTTCTTTACGGGTGTAAAGCCCGCCGGTGTCCCTTTCGAGCGCCTTCTCAGGGTCGCGAAAGAGTGTGGCGTCGGTCTGGTCAACATGCCGAAGCCGACGCAACCGTCGGGCTGGGACTACATGCTTCAAGCGAAGATACGAGAGAAGGTTTCCGTGAAGGACCGCAACGACTTCCTAGAGAGAAGTGGTCTCACGAATCAGGTACCAAGGTGACGGTGTCTGGCGGCGACGGTGCTGCTGCGAAGCCGAGACGGGCGCGCAGGAAGTTCGAAACCGAGGCATCCAGGGAGCCCGGGCGTTCCACCTACCGCTCGATCACGGAGACCACCGAGGGTGGGTTGGAGATCGAAGGTCAGAGCCTTTGGTTCACTGATGACCACGATGGCGAGTACGAGTTTGCGCGCAGCATTGCGCCAGTAGATGTGGCGCTGCTGCGAGTTGCGCTAGGTATTGCAGGGGACGCTGATCTGATTGATTCGTTGGTCGAACTGTTCGGGCCACTGGTCGGCCTGACTAACCGACTTGAGCAGGCCATCGAGGACAACAAGATCGCATCGAGCTTCTGGGGTTCGTAGCAGTCGCGTGGTCGGGTGACGGTCTGGCAGGGCTATGACCGAAGAATGGTTTCTATGTAGGGATGGGTGCCCATGTAGACGGCAAACGCAGCGATCCCGGTCACACTAATGAGCTGAACGAATGACACGAATTTCGAGTTCATTCTCCACAGTTCGGCGATCTTGACCGCATCGCAAAACGTGCTCGGATTCCTGCGCACAATCGAGAACTGGTTACGGGCATGGCTCATGGACTGCACGGCGAGAAACCCGCCGATTGCGGCAACTGCGGTGCCGATTACAGTCACCGGCGCATGGCGGGCGAGTAGGTAACTTCCGGCGATCAAGACAGCGGTCCAAGCGAAGCCCCAGAAATTTCTGATGAGCAGTAAGACTGCAACGCTGAGCGTGGCCGTGGAAAAAGCAAACCACGCTTGAGGGTGCCCAGATTGGGTTGCCATGATTGCGGCGAGTGCGGCAATGGCGGGGGCGGGGTAGCCGGCAATCGACACGACGGATATTCGAAATCGGCCCCACGTACCCGGATACTCAAAGGTTGCGAGACCGCTTGCGTCTAACGCGATGGTGACCTTCTTTGGTCGCCCTCCCAGGATTCCAACCGTGAACGCGTGCCCGAGTTCGTGCACCACCGTGCACAGGTATCGCAGGGGTCGATTGAGCGGGGTGAAACCAACTGCAAGCCCACCGATCACACCGAACGCGATAAGCCGTGAAGACGGCGCTACATCGTCGGGCAGCCAAGTGTTGAGTCGTGACAACATTGAGCCCGGCACCGAACGTTCGGTCAGGACGTAAATGACTGGAGCAA
>JBAXHK010000365.1:0-2125 GCA_037138935.1 Actinomycetes bacterium | reverse complement strand
CGGGCTCACGATTGTGCTCGGCGGAGTATTGCTAGTAACCACCGGAGAGCGAAAATCATGACCCTTCGCCGCAGAATGCTGTTTGTGGCTTTCCTGGCCTTCGGTGTCATGGCCACGAGCGCAGTCTTTTTGATGCAGGAGTACTTCGGTACGGTCACCGCGCAGAACGAGTTACGCGAGACACTTGACCCCGCGGCTGAATCCGCGCGGTCTTTAGTGTTGGCGCAGGCAAATGCATCACGTGCCCTCACCGATTACGGCCTGCTCGCTACCCCTCCGTCCCTAACGAGGCTAAAAGACTCAATCGCGCGGGCTGATGCTCTCGCGCAACAGGTGGCTCCGCACATAGCCGGCCTTCCTGACATAACGCAATTGTTTACCGCTGTCGTTACCTCGCAGGCGACCTGGGTAACTGAGGGCGTTGGCCCGGTCACTTCGGCCATGGAGAGCGGCCGCGGTAAACGGGCACGGGCACTAACCGTGGCCATCGCAACGCGCCAGGCTTACGACCAAATGACCCAAGATTCTCAGCATTTGGTCAGCGCCATCGACAACCAAAGAGATGAAGCAGCTGACCTAGCTCAGGGGTTCACTTGGCTGCTCGGTGTGGTTTTACTGATTGCCGGGATCAGCGCGACGGTACTGCTGGCCGGTCTGTTTCTTGCTTTAAGGCGTTGGGTCTTGCTGCCATTGGCCCGTTTACAAGAGGACTTAAAACGCGCTACCACTGAGCCCGCCCATGAACATGTGATTCCAGCTCTTGGGCCGCCGGAGATTGCGATGGTGGCGCTAGATGCGGAGTCAATGCGAAGGAGCCTGGTTCAAGAAATTGATTCAGCACGGGCAGCTCGACAAGGGCTGCATCAAGAAGCACCGGTTGTTGCAGCACTTGCCTTCGCGCACACGCAGGCGCAGACAATTCAAATCCCTGGGCTCAATATCTTCGGTACGTCGCAGTCGGCGGAAGGGGTGATGTCTGGTGATTGGTGGGATGCGGTTGTTCGCCCGGATGGCACTTTGGGCCTTGTCATTGCTGACGTTTCTGGGCATGGCGCGGAGCCGGGCGTAACCGCCGTTCAACTTAGGCCTCTTCTGCATGCCGGGCTTCGCGCCGGCAGTAGCCCTGACCAGATTATAAAGGTGGCCGCAACCATTCTCTTTGACAGTGAGTTCTTTGTGACCGCACTTGTAGTTGTAGTTGATCAGCACGCCGGCACTATCTCTTGGGCCAACGCTGGTCACGAGCCCGCACTGATAGTTCAAGCTGACAAAACCGCAAGTTTTTGTGAGCCCACCGGCCCACTGCTCTCTTCACTCGGCGGGCAATGGGAGACGCTGATAAGCGATTTTAAGCCCGGTGCCTTACTTATGGCATTCACCGATGGACTAGTCGAGTCTCGCAATGAAGCCGGTGCCACTTTCACTACCCATGATCTTTCTAGTTTCGTTCGCGGCTGTGACGCACCCGTTCGTATCAACGCCGAAGAAATTAGCCAACGAGTTTTGGCGCGCGCCCGGGAGCGCTCGGTGGAATGGCACCGAGATGACGTGACTTTACTGGCGGTTTCACGACCCCTCTAATGACATTTCGTTGGCTAATGGCACGATGTAGTCATGTCATTTCACACCCGCGTAATCGCCCTTGTCACCGTGACCGCCACTACCTTGGTAACCGCCGGAGCCTTGTTCCTTGCGGCCCCGGGAGTGCAGGCGGCGCCCCTCCCCCCTGGCACGTTAATCAAGGACACTCTCTTTGGCATGCATGTGGTGGACCTGCAACGAGGCAACTGGCCCAATATCCCAATTGGCTCGATTCGTTTATGGGATAACCAGACCAGCTGGGCAGATATTGAGACCACTAATGGCAACTACAATTGGGTTAACTTAGACAGTTCGGTTAATACAGCGTTAACGAACGGCACCAAGGACATCCTGATGGTGCTGGGCAGTACTCCCGCCTGGGCCAGTGATGACCCCTCGCCCATCGCCCTGCCCCGGCCTGGAGCCGCTGGCATGCCAACCGACTTGGCTTGGTGGGACCGCTGGGTGACGGCGGTCGTGACCCGCTACAAGGGCAAGATCACCAGCTACCAGCCCTGGAATGAAGCCAACCTTTCGACATTTT
>JBAXHK010000364.1:0-2128 GCA_037138935.1 Actinomycetes bacterium | reverse complement strand
GGCGACATTGACCGCAGCATGGGTAAGTGCCCGCGCAGTTGAACCTTGGCGCTCATCACCTAATTCAGGCAGCGAGTCCAGCGCCTCTAGTTCAACGTGCTCAATGATCCGCGCCATGGTCTCGACAACCAAACTTGGGTGTTCACCGATGCTGGTCTCGCCAGAGAGCATTAAGGCGTCGGCGCCATCTAGCACCGCATTTGCCACATCGCTCACCTCCGCGCGAGTGGGCCGGGTAGCGGAAATCATCGAATCAAGCATCTGGGTCGCGACAATTACCGGCTTAGAGAGTTCACGGCATAATTGAATGGCACGCTTTTGTACCAGGGGCACCGCTTCCAGCGGTAATTCAACACCGAGATCACCTCGGGCCACCATCACGCCATCGAAAGCCTCAACAATTTCGACAAGATTGTCGACCGCCTGCGGCTTTTCGACCTTAGCGAGCACGGGCAGGCGCACACCTTCTTCATCCATGATGCGATGTACATCTTCAATATCGGCCGCTGAGCGCACAAAGGAAAGCGCGATCATGTCGGCTCCGATGCGAAGGGCCCACCGCAAATCAGCAATATCCTTCTCCGACAGCGCCGGCACGCTTACCGCAACACCTGGTAAATTAAAGCCTTTGTTATCCGATACTCGGCCACCTTCGATAACCCGCGTTACTACGCGCGGACCATCAACTGCAACTACTTCAAGGGTGATGCGGCCATCATCGACCAGCACCCGATCCCCTGGGTGCACATCACCGGGTAGCCCCAAGTACGTGGTAGAAACCATGGAAGCATCACCGGGCACCTCTTGGGTGGTGACGGTGAACTTGGCCCCGACCTCAAGTAGCACCGGCCCGGATGCGAAGCGGCCCAGCCGGATCTTCGGCCCCTGTAGATCGACCAGAACCCCAACTCCCCGGCCTGCTTCATCGGCGCACTGCCGCACTGCCGCGTAAACCTCGGTGTGCTCCGCATGCTCCCCGTGCGAGAGGTTTAGGCGCGCAACATCCATGCCGGCGGCAATCAGGGCGCGAATACTCTCCAAGGATGAAGTTGCGGGACCTAAAGTGACAACAATTTTCGCTCTACGCATGCTTTAGATCCTAGCCCAATGCCCTGTAAGCGCTGTCATACCACGAGCGGCCGCGCCGTTGCTGCTATCGGGGCTGGCAGGTTGGTGGTGCCTGTTAGGTACTTATCTACCGATGCGGCACCGGCCCGCCCTTCGGCTATCGCCCAGACAATTAGTGACTGCCCGCGCCCAGCATCACCGCAGACATAAACCCCCTCGACATCGGTGCGGTAATCCGGATAGCGCTTTACCAGGCCGCTATCGTCAAGGTCCAGGCCTAACTGTGCTATTACCGAACCCGGCTCTGGACCGGTAAAACCCATCGCCAGGAGTACGACATCTGCCGGCAGTTCACGGGTTGATCCAGCAACCGGCTGGAATGCCCCGTCGGACATCTCCACATCCACGATTCGCAGTGCCGCCAACTGCCCGCTGCCGTCATCAAGGAAGGCCTCGGTAGCCACGGCAAATAGCCGTTCGCCGCCTTCTTCATGGGCACTGGAAGTGCGGTAGGTCATCGGATAGGTGGGCCATGGCTGGGTGCCCGGTCGAGCAGCCGGCGGCACCGGCATGATCTCCAACTGAGTTACCGATGCAGCGCCTTGACGGTGCGCTGTACCTAGGCAATCTGCACCGGTGTCGCCACCGCCGATGATCACCACGTGCTTACCGCTCATATCCAGGGGTGAACGAGTCAAATCACCCTCTTGTACCCGGTTTGCCAACGGCAGTACTTCCATAGCCTGGTACACCCCGCGAAGTTCACGTCCGGCAATTGGCAGCTCACGCCACTTAGTCGCACCTATCGCCAAGACCACCGCGTCGTAGCGTCGCCGCAGGTCCTCGCCGGTGATATCGATCCCGACATCAACTCCGGCGCGGAATTTAACCCCTTCGTTAATAAGTTGATCCAGCCTCTGATCAAGATGGCTCTTTTCCATCTTGAACTCTGGGATGCCATAACGCAGGAGCCCGCCGATGCGGTCTGCCCGCTCATATACCGCAACCGTATGCCCGGCTCTGGACAATTGCTGGGCTGCTGCCAAACCGGCGGGACCAG
>JBAXHK010000363.1:0-2129 GCA_037138935.1 Actinomycetes bacterium | reverse complement strand
GAGACCTTGTCGATAGAACCCCCGAGCGAATTGCTCGATTCTGCGGCGCCCCCGCGCGTCGCGCCTCACCCAGTAAGTTCGCGTCTTCTTATCCAAATTTCTGCATATGTGATCGTCAAACAGCCTTACGTTAGAGCTTTTATTAGCGGCTCCGAAGAAGTTTAAAAAGGATTTATAGTCGGGAAGATATTTCATTGCAGCAATCTTTAAACGATTCAGTGCAATTTGCGATGCATTGATATCTACGACTATTACCTCAGCAGGATCGGCGATCAGGTACGAAAGTGCATTGCAGCCACCCGAGCCGATGGTCATTAAGCGGTGATGGGATTCGATGCTAAGGGCCTCCAGATCAATGACCGGATCTTCCCAGATCTGCGAGTAGATCAGACCCTTCGTGACCCGGCGGAAGGCTGCGCGCTGCCAAGTACGTACCGGGAAGAAGTCGATTAACCTCATCATCTTGACCCGCCTGTACTGTTTTGCGCCTGTGAAAAAGGGTATGTCGGAGTCATCGGCTTTCCCCCAATTCAGAAAACTATACATCGAATTATTAGCGTAATCGAGCAAGTTTCGCGGCAACGTTCCCGCAGCACCTGCGCCAAGAGAGCCCGGCACTTACGGAGCCGGCCAGACACAAATGCGACAGACTTGCTAACTAGCGAACAAATTATGACTATTATTTCGCCGTGCGAATTATTCGGGCCTTAGTCACCGCCGGTTCCATCGCTTCGGCCACCCTCACCGCGCAGATTGCCCTGAATCTGGCTCTTATCAAGAAGCCATGTACTCCCAATTCACCAATCACCGAACGAGTCTCAATTTTACTTCCGGTTCGAAATGAAGTTCATCGCGTCGAACCAACCCTGAGGTCAATGATAAATCAACAGGGCTTGGCTGACCTTGAAATTATCGTCCTCGATGACGGCTCAACCGATGGCACCGCTGACGCCGTGCGCCGCGTCGCCGCAGGTGACCCACGGGTGCGCCTTATCCAAGATCAAGGGGGTGAGTTGCCACCGGGTTGGCTCGGCAAGCCCTGGGCATGTCAGCGCCTTGGCAAACTCGCCACCGGCTCAGTGCTGGTTTTCGTTGACGCGGACGTAACGTTGAGCCCGCATGCGGTGGCCTCGGGGGTCTCCCTGCTTCGCGAAAGTCAGATGCAATTGGTTTCACCATATCCAAAGCAGGCAGCGCATAGCATCGCTGAACGCATTACCCAGCCGTTGGTGAACTGGTCGTGGATTGCAACACTGCCGCTTAGGCTTGCCGAACGATCATCACATCCAGCGTGGTCAGCAGCTATCGGGCAATTTCTCATCATTGACACCGATGCCTACCGAGCCTCCGGCGGGCATGAGCCCGTTGCCGAAGTCATTCTCGAAGACGTCGGGGTGCTCAGAAATTTGAAACGCAATGGCTACCGGGGCATCCCCGTTGACGGCAGCGACATGGCCGAGTGCCGGATGTATACCGGTGCCCAGGAAATCTATGAGGGTTACACAAAATCCTTGTGGTCGGCATTTGGGCGCGCGCCAGGTTCATTAGGTGGCATTGCCGCCATGTTGCTGATCTACGTGCTGCCGGCCGCCGCCACTTTGACGTCTAAAGATGCAACCACTCGCAGATGGGGTGCATTTGGCTACGCCAGTGGGGTGGCTGGGCGGGCGATGGTGGCCCGCCGCACCGGCGAACGAGTTTGGCCCGATTCACTAAGCCACCCGGCGTCACTTGCAACTTTCGCCGGATTAGCCACCGCATCGGTGGTGCGCAAACGCCGCGGCACCATAACCTGGAAGGGCCGAGGCTTAGAGCACCATAAAGTTCAGCGCTCAAACTTTCAGCCTGAGGGGCCCCCGAAGATCTGAACACCCGCGGCCCGCTGCACCGATAGTTGAACGTCCAGGCCCACCGCACAGGAGATCACGTGCCCGCCCGCGGTTCGGTCTGCGGTCAGCCCGTGTAAATGCAGCCCCGGTGCGCCCGTGCCGGCGAGATCATTACCCGTGCGAAATCCCACCAGCACAGCAACGCGCTGGCCTAATGGAAATAGGGTTTGTGCTGCAACCACTTGGCTTAGCGGTGAATAAGGTGCTTTTTTTGCCGGCACACTTCTAGTAACTAAGTCT
>JBAXHK010000362.1:0-2131 GCA_037138935.1 Actinomycetes bacterium | reverse complement strand
GGCTAAGGGGTGCGGGTAGCCTGAGGGGGTGCCAGCGCCCACGCTCCGCCAGATCGTCACCGTCCTTGAGGCGGCTTACCCACCGGCCTTAGCCGCGGACTGGGACGCTATTGGTTTGACCTGCGGTGACCCAGATGCCACGGTGGCCACGGTGCTTTTCGCTGTCGACCCGGTTCTTGAAGTGTTAGATGAAGCCTTAATGGCACAAGTTGATCTGATTGTCACCCACCATCCACTCTTTTTGACCGGGGTCCATTCGGTGGCAGCGACCGATGCAAAAGGCAAAATCGTGCACACCCTTATTAGCCACGGTATCGCCTTGTTCAGCGCCCATACCAACGCCGATCACAGTGACCCAGGGGTATCAGATGCGCTCGCGCAAGCCCTCGGGCTCAGTGGGCTGCGCCCGCTAGTGCCCACGGCGCAGGACCACAGCACCGGCACCGGTCGCGTGGGTCAGCTAGCCGAGACCATAACCCTTGAGCAATTCGCCGAACAGGTAGCGGCGCTCTTGCCAGAAACTCAGCACGGGGTGAGAGTTGCCGGTGACCCGATGACCAAGGTGCGCACCGTTGCGGTCTGCGGGGGAGCCGGTGATGGCTTAATGTCGGACGCCGCTGAGGTCGCCGACGTCTACGTAACCTCCGATTTACGTCACCATCGAGCACTCGAACACCTAGCTGATAACAAGTGCGCCCTCATTGACATTGCCCACTGGGCTGGGGAGTGGCCGTGGCTGGAGCAGGCTGCTGGTGCGCTGGCCCGCGGGCTCGCTGGTCAGGGCAGTAGCGTTCGCACCATCATCTCGCAACTACCGACCGACCCATGGACATCTCGCGTGCTGCGGGAGCCATCACAAGGGAGCACCTCCTGAACGCTGAACCTGTTGTCCAACTGCGGTTACTCGAACTACAGGACCGCGATACGCACTTGGCGCAAATTGACCACAAGGTGCGCACCTTGCCCGAGGCTGCACGTTTAAGTGAATTGGAAGCCCGACTAATTCGGGTCCGCGACGAAATTACGGCTGCTGAAGCTATTGCCGGAGATCTGCACCTTGACCAAGCGCGCGCGGACGCTGATGTGGAGCAGGTGCGTGAACGCTCACGTCGCGATCAAGAGTTGTTGGATTCAGGGAGCATAAATGATCCGAAGCAGTTGCAGAGCCTGCAGCATGAGCTTGGCTCACTTGCCCGCCGCCAGGGTGAACTTGAAGATGTTGAACTCGAGGTCATGGAGCGGGTTGAGGGGGCACTTGCCGCGGTAAGGCAACTCACCAATGAGCGCGATCAACTTGAAATTGAACAGGCTGAGGTTTCTTCTGTGCTCGCGGGCTTGCTCGCCACTATCACCGCGGAGCGTGAGGCAACTGCTGCTGAACGCAATTCAATTAAGGGTGAGATCCCCGAGGATCTACTCGCGCTTTATGAAAAAATCAGAGTGGATCATGACGGGCGTGGAGCGGCGCGGCTTTATCGAGGTCAATGCGAGGGCTGTCGCATGCAGGTACCCCCGAGTGAGATTGAGGCACTTCGAAATGCCGCCCCGAATGCGGTTGCCAGGTGCGAGGAGTGCCGCCGGATCCTGATTCGCACTGCTGAATCAGGCTTGTGAGAACCACGGTTCGATGACTCGCTCATTTATTGTTGAAGCTGACGGCGGCTCGCGCGGAAACCCAGGTCCGGCCGCCTACGGGACCGTAGTG
This sequence comes from Actinomycetes bacterium, assembly GCA_037138935.1. GTDB lineage: Bacteria > Actinomycetota > Actinomycetes > S36-B12 > S36-B12. Next base: position 426 of record JBAXHK010000362.1, on the reverse strand, counting down.
CGCGACGCCCTAACCGGCGTGATTCTTGCTGAAGTTGCCGAGTACCTCGGCGTGGCCACCAATAACGTTGCGGAATATCGCGGCGCCATTCGCGGCCTTGAGCAAGCTTTTGCACTCGACCCCGATGCAAAAATTGAGGTTCGCCTCGATTCGAAGTTAATCGTTGAACAGATGTCAGGACGCTGGAAGATTAAACATCCAGATATGCGCGAACTAGCGCTCGCTGCCCGAGATGTTTTCCCTCCGGGGCGCGTTACCTATGTTTGGGTACCCCGTGCGCAAAATGTGGTGGCCGACGCCTTGGTCAACGAGATCCTCGACTTGGCTCTAGCGGGCGGGCCGACTGAACTTGTGCGGCTCCAAGGGCAAAGCCAACCAGATCTTGGCCTTGATGACGTGGTCGGCGACGCTCAAGAGGCGCATGTG
>JBAXHK010000361.1:0-2166 GCA_037138935.1 Actinomycetes bacterium | reverse complement strand
TGATCCGCTAATGGCCGCTAGGCAGCGGGCGGTTGATGAGGCCGGCGGCTCTGGGTTTAGCTCGATCGCGGTTCCGAAGGCCGGGCTCTTGCTGGCCCAGGGGGCCGGCCGCCTAATTCGCGGAATGGAAGACAAAGGGGTAGTGGCGGTCCTGGATTCAAGACTTGCCACGGCTGGTTACGGAAGGGCGCTGCGGGCCTCCTTGCCGCTCTTTTGGTACACCACCGATCGGGCGAAAGTTGTTGGGGCGTTGGAGCGACTGCGTGATGAGGCGCCCGGCGGCGATTAGCCCAAAGTAGTTGCTGAATGCACGCATTAGGTGTAAGCAACGTGTATGAGCCGAACCAATATCGAAATCGATGATGATCTAATTGCTTGCTGTATGGAGCAATTTGGATTACCCACAAAGAAGAGCGCGATTGATTTCGCATTGAGGCGCCTTTTAGATACGGCTGGCCTGCTGGGGCGGATGCGGTTGGTGCGAGGGATCGGTTGGGAAGGGGATTTGGAGCAACTGCGCTCAAGTTCGAATTCGGTCGATCGGTGACGAGGTTACTTGTTGAGGCCTCACTTTGGGTTAGTTACCTGCGCGAGATAAATCCGCAAACAGCTAACCGATTCCGCTAGTGAGGATCTAGGCCACCAAATCGTCACAAGCGTCGCAATACTGAAACAACTTTACCCATGATGCTCGCCTCGTCACCAAGGATTGGCGCATAGGCGGGGTTATGTGGCATCAGCCAAACATGACCATCGCGACGCTTAAAGGTCTTTACGGTCGCTTCTTCATTAAGTAGAGCCGCGACAATATCGCCATTTTCAGCGTTGGGCTGTTGGCGAACGACCACCCAATCCCCATCACAGATGGCAGCATCGATCATCGAGTCGCCCACCACCTTGAGCAGGAAGAGCTCACCTTCACCAACTAGGTCACGCGGTAGCGGGAAGACCGCTTCGACCTCTTGCTCGGCCAGGATTGGCCCACCGGCCGCGATGCGCCCGAGCAGCGGGACGTATGCCAAGTTGGGATCTTCAGCCGGCGCTTCGACCAGCCGTAGGCCGGGCGTGTTGGTGGCAGCGACAGGGCTTGCTGGCTCGGCAACTACTAAAGCCCGGGGGCGGTTTGGGTCGCGGCGCAGGTAACCGAGTTTCTCTAAGGTACCCAATTGGTGGGCCACACTGCTGGATGAGGTCAAGCCCACGCCTTCACCGATTTCGCGGACACTTGGCGGGTAGCCCTGGCGTTCGACGGTCTCGCGGATGACTTCAAGAATTGCCCGCTGCCTTGGGGTCAGGCCGGTTTCATCGGGGGGACCATCGGGCAGTTCGGTTACTCGAGTAGCCACGGGGGCTCCATTCGCTCAGCGGGACGCTGGTTTCCGGCAAATCGAGCAAAATCAAGGGAAATCGCTCGAATGTCAGACCCCAGGTTCAAGGTAGGCACGAACCTACCGAATATTTCCAAAAAATTCAAACATATGTTCGAATGTCGGCTGGACGTGTCGCGTGGTTCATGGTAGAAATCGTACATGTGTTCGATCGAACTGATGTTCGATTGACGTTCTAGCCGAGTAAATGGCCGAAATAGGCCACGACCGAAAGGAATACACCATGGCAATGGCAGCGCCCTTCCCCGCGCAAGCGCAACGCTCCGGCACGGCCGTTAGCACCTCTAGTTCCAAGCTCCGCCTGACCACCCGAGGTCGGGTGTTACTTCTGGTGGCGACAATTTTGATGCTATTTACCGTGGTCGTGGCATCAGGTCGCTTCACCGCTCAGGCCACGGTCAACTCTGACACCGCAGGGCAATCTGCGCCAGCGGCCGCCGTGGTGGTCGTGCAAGCTGGCGAGTCCTTGTGGTCGATTGCCCAACAGGTCGCGCCTAATACTGATCCGCGCGAGATGGTGAGCCGGATCCGCGATCTAAATGGATTGGCCGATGCAGTGGTTACCCCCGGGCAGGCGCTACTCGTGCCACAAGTTCGCTAACCGTCCCAAGGAGCAAGGCCCGGCGCTACCATCTTGGTGCGTACCTCACGCGCTTGTTTCCCCAATGGAGTTCCCAATGTCTGCAGTAGGCCGGTATCGGGTTGAACGCGTAACCGCTGGTGTGCGCAGCCAAGTGGCCGATGAGGTTGCGGTTGAAGAACCGCTCGAAATTCGAAT
>JBAXHK010000360.1:0-2175 GCA_037138935.1 Actinomycetes bacterium | reverse complement strand
GCTGGCAAAGTAAATGCCGCGGTCGCGGTAGCCACCATCCTCGGTGAGTTCTCACCGGCCCGCGTCATAAACCTCGGCACCGCGGGTAGTTTACGTGATGGCCTTTGGGGTACCCAGGTGATTTCCCGGGTAACACAACATGACCTTGATGATTCAGCGCTATTCGTACTCACCGGGTTGCATTTCGGTGCACCTATTGAGTTGGGTGGCAGCGGACCAACCCTTACAACCGGAGATGCTTTCATTTCGGACTCCGCCACGCGCGAAAGGCTGGCCCAGCAGGCCGACCTCGTCGACATGGAGGCCTATGCGATTGCCCACGCCGCCGCGGTCGCCGGTATTCCGCTGACCATCGTCAAGCAAGTTAGTGACCAAGCCGGTGAGTCAGCCAGTAAATCCTGGGCTTCTTTAGTTGATGAATGCGCTCAGCAACTTGGTATCTGGGTACGCGATAACGTGCTGAAATAAAGTCAGTTACTCAGCGGCTTCGATTGGCACGACTGCGCCAGGTGTCGCATTGCGCCTATCCATCAGGAGCCCAACCACCGCGAGCACAAGTGAAACCGCGACGACGGTAGTGACGATTTCAGCAACCGAGTTATGCCGCCAGAGTGCAACGATGCTGACGAGTACCACCAACGCGACCCATACAGTCAGCACCGCACGACGGTCTTGGGCGGCCAATCGAGCGTAAAGCAGCACCTGCACCAGCGCGAATGCTGAGCCTTCAAGGGCGAATAGCCAAGCCTCGGTTCCAAGTTCGACATATTGTGCCCCGCCCAATACACGCATCACGAAAGTTCCGAAGAAGAAACTGAAACCTGTAACAAATATGCCGAGGGCGGCGGTTAACCCGGTTGCGATCAGCACCGCACGCTTTGAATCGCCGGCCGTCATTTTCGGGAACAACACGATAATGATGGCGTTCGGCAGGAAGAAAGCGATCTTCGCTAACAACACACCGACCGAGTACTCACCGGATTGATTCTCCGTCAAGAAAATGCGCGCGAGCAGAACGTCGACATTGGTCAAGGTAAACAGTACGAGCAGTGCATGCGCAATGTGACCAAATTCGGCAGCTCCATCTTTCGTGAGGTTGCCGGCCCACGCCTTCGGACAAATTAGTAGGTAGCTGATGACGGCGCCTACCGCGCAGCCAACAAGTAGACCAGCGCTAACTCCGATCACACTTCGAAATGCCAGTACGAAGGCGATTCCGACAAATGCTCGGCCGAAACCGTTCGCCAAAAAACCGATAGAGAACCGCAGATGCTCCTCGCGACCTTGCGCTATCCCAAGTGAGGCGGTACCGAGCACTACGAATCCCAGGGAAGCCAGCCCCATAGCAACCGCGGCATACGGGATAGCAAAAATTATGCTCAGGGGCCAGGCTGCCAGCAGGCCGACCAAGATGATGGAAACACCTACATATAGCGAGAGCCTGATCGCCTGGCCTTCAACCTCGGCGCGATTGACCGTGGCGACAGCCACCCGGCGCGCGGTCAATGCCTGCACCGCAATAGACAGGGTCGAGATGATGATCAAAATACCGAGCAAGGCGCCATATGCACCAAACTCGGCAGGGGTTAGCACCCGAGCAGCCACGATCGAAAGCAGATAAGCGGCCCCATTGCCGATCAAGGTGGCGGCGCCCACGAAAACTAGCCCCTTGGCTAAGGATCTTCGGGTTTGCTCACTCACGCGTAGACCTTACTTGTTTTGGCCACCGCCATGAGGGCTCGGTCTAGGTATCACTTTCGATCAGCAACCCGTGGGGCGCAGTCATGGCAAGAAGAAGGGGGTGGATCCTTCCCGGATCCACCCCCTTCGTATTCCTGAGTTCACCTGGCTTACGGGTATGAAACCTCCGGCACCGTCGCCATGGCCTCGGCCAAGCGGGCATCGGAGAACACCTCGTCAACCATTTCGCCTCGCAGGTACTGGTCGTAAGCGGGTAGATCAAAGTGACCGTGGCCGCACAGCGCGGTCAGGATCACTGTCTCTTCGCCGGTTTCCTTAGCCTTTAGCGCCTCGCGGATCGCCAGCGCGATTGCATGTGTTGGCTCAGGTGCCGGCACGATGCCTTCGGTGCGCGCGAACTGGATTGCCGCCGCGAAGCACTCGGTCTGAGGCACCGCAACAGCTTCCATCATCCCCAACTCGTAGATATGTGAA
>JBAXHK010000359.1:0-2176 GCA_037138935.1 Actinomycetes bacterium | reverse complement strand
ACCTGAACCTGCTCGGAAATCTTCTTCAAGCCCGCGCGGGCCGCCTCTAGGCGGGCAAATGCTTCTGGGTCCCGTTCTGCCCAAGCCCGCGGTGCTGGGGGTCCGGTACTTGGTAGCGATGCCGCCGGCAATTCGGCCTCGGAAAGTGCCAGGGCGGCACTGATCGCGGCCCACCAAGTTGCTCGGCGGCGGGTTTGACCACGACCGTTGAACTCCTTGATCTCACCTAGGGCATCGGCGGTTGTCGGCAATATCGTCGCGGCCGCCGCAATAGCGGCATCGGGCAAGATCCGCCCCGGTGCGATGTCCTCGCGTTGCGCCACGGTGTCACGTGCCACCCAAAGTGCCCGCACCACAGCAAGTGCTCTGGGTTTTCGAATCTTATGTATTCCAGAGGTGCGGCGCCATGGGTCATCGCCGCGATCACGCGGGGTAAATGTCAGCAGCGCGTCAAATTCCTCGAGAGCCCAATAAAGTTTGCCTTCGCGCTCAAGTTCGGCGTACATCACCTCGCGAAGTTCAGCCAGCAACTCGACGTCGAGTGCGGCATACAGCAACTGGGCCGAACTCAGCGGGCGTATAGACCAATCCGCGGCGCCGTGGCCCTTCTCCAAATGCTCACCAAGTTCGCTAGCAACGAGCAGACCGAGACTGACGCGTTCACGGCCGAGCAGTCTGCCCGCTAGTTCAGTGTCGAAAAGTCTCGATGGGCGCAGGCCCACTTCGGCCAGGCAGGCCAGATCTTGGGTGGCCGCATGCAATATCCATTCGACGCCTTCGGTTGCCGCCTGGATTACGGATAGATCCGGGAGTGAGATCGGATCAATAAGGGCGGTACCCGCCCCCGCTCGGCGCAGTTGCACCAGATAGGCACGCTGGCTGTACTTAAATCCCGAGGCTCGTTCGGCGTCTAATGCGAGTGGGCCGCTGCCCCCACGTAAACGATCGGCATAAGCCTTGAGTGCAACCACGTTGGTGATGACATCAGGTACGGGTTCACGAGGGGTGAAGGGGTTAGGTAATGGAGCACCAGCATCCGGGTCGGTTAACTCAGGCTCATCATTCAACTCAAATTCGCTCTTGGGCTTGATGGTGCTCAACCGCGTTTGCGTCTGCGGGGTGCAATTACCTGGGTAATGCCATTTGGCATCGGCATGAGGCCACCTGCGTGTGCCAAGAGCTCAATCCAAGCACCGACGTGACGATCCATCACGAACTCCACGGGCGAACCATCGGTAGCAATTGGCGTCCAAGATGCGCGAATCTCGACGAAACCATCGGTTGGGCGGTCAGACATCGACCCGAAGGACTGGCCCGAACTGCAAGTTATGGTGCCACCAGCCTGAGTGCATTCGGCCCCCGTCGCAGCCAGTGACTCGATTAGCCAACTCCACCCGACGTCATGTAGAAGTGGGTCACCGACGAGATCTTGTTCAAGGGCAGCCCGAACGAAGATCACGGCGCGGAAGGTGCCGTCCCATTCTTCAACCCCGTCTGGATCATGTAATAAAACGAAGCGGCCAGAAGCGTGATCGGCGTCAGGATCCGCGGGCTCCACGGTCAAGGCCATGGCGCTGGGAGCCAATCGTGAGGGCGCGGGGGCCTCGTCAAGGCGGAATTCAGGGCGCACCTCGCATGCGCGCACGCGCATTAAAGCTTCGGCGAAGGCGTCTCCTGTGGGAGGTACTGATCTCACTTCAGCAGGGTACGTGCAGCCCCGGCTGCCGGGGTGACGGGCGCGCCGAATTAGCGGGTATTTCAGGTCTGGTTTGCCGCGGGAAGCATCCGAAGTGAGATGGAATTGATGCAGTAGCGCAGATCTGTGGGCGTGTCGTAGCCCTCTCCTTGAAAAACGTGGCCGAGATGGCCGCCGCAGGCAGCGCAGCGGACCTCGGTACGGCTTCGACCGAGAGAGACATCTTCCAAATAGACCACCGAATCCTTGGCAAGGGGCTCGAAGAAACTGGGCCAGCCGCAGTGCGAGTCGAATTTGCCAGCACTCCGAAATAGCTCGGCGCCGCAGGCACGGCATGAGTAGACCCCTTCGGTTTTGCTGTCTGTGTATTCGCCTACGAATGGGGCCTCGGTTCCGGCCTCCCGTAAAACTTGATATTCCTGCGGGGTAAATTCGGCGGCCCAATCGGCTTCTGGCTTCTGCACCGATTACTCGGTGCCG
>JBAXHK010000358.1:0-2202 GCA_037138935.1 Actinomycetes bacterium | reverse complement strand
GCAAAGAAGGTCGCGAAGAAGGCTGTAAAGCGCCCAGCAAAGAAGGCTGCAAAGCGCCCAGCAAAGAAGGCCGCGAAGAAGGCAGCAAAGCGCCCAGCGCGCAAGGTTGTCCGTCGTCGCGTCGCGAAGAAGGCCTAGTTCGGCCCCAAGCGTGAACGTGAAAGGCCCGCACCGTTTGGTGCGGGCCTTTCACGTTTCTCATGTGCTGAGCTTCCACCTACAATGCCGTCCATGTCAGCAAATTCTCGCCCTGTACTTACCCCAGGCACGATTTCTGCCGAGCGCGCGGTGCCAGCGAATATCCCTCGGCCGTCTTATGTCGGAAAGCCAGCCCCCGATCGGTACACCGGCTCCGAAGTACAAGACGAGCAAACCCTCGCGGCGATGAGGATAGCCGGGCGAATTGCCGCTGACGCATTAGTTGAAGTTGGTGCCCACATCGAGCCTGGAGTCACCACCGATGAACTCGATCGCATCGGCCACGAGTACCTCTGCGATCACGGTGCCTACCCATCGACTCTTGGCTACCGGGGCTACCCCAAGTCCCTTTGCTCATCCCTTAATGAAGTCATCTGCCACGGCATCCCCGACTCAACGGTGCTACTTGACGGAGATATCTGCAATATTGATATCACCGCCTTCATCGGCGGAGTCCATGGCGACACCAACGCGACCTATCTGGTCGGAGACCTCGTTGATGAAGAGTCCAAACTGCTGGTCGAGCGGACCCGTGAAGCCACTCGGCGCGCAATCGCCGCCGTCGCGCCCGGCCGGCCGCTGAATGTAATCGGTCGCGTTATTGAAAGTTATGCCCGACGGTTCAACTACGGGGTCGTGCGAGATTTCACCGGCCATGGCATTGGCACGTCATTTCATTCGGGCCTAGTTGTGCCCCATTACGACGATCCAGGATCGGATCTAGTCTTGGAGATTGGCATGACCTTCACCATAGAGCCGATGCTGACATTAGGAACCCATGACTACTCGATGTGGCCCGATGGCTGGACGGTCGTAACCAAGGATCTGCGCCGCACCGCGCAATTTGAACACACCTTGGTGGTTACCTCGACAGGAGCCGAAATCTTGACGCTCCCAACTGGCGCAACCACCTGGTGACTCCAATTGCACCAAGATATGAAAGCTAGAAGTACCAAATTCAACTAAATTCAGTACACTAGTGAGGTGACCAAGTGGCTCAGCCCTGATGAACAGCGGTCATGGCGGGCATTCATCTCGGCCTGGACACTCCTAAATCATCAGCTCAATACCGACCTTCAGATCCAGTACGGCTTGACCATCGCTGATTATGAAATTCTGGTTCGCCTCAGCGAAACCGAGGGCCGGAGAATGCGCATGAGTGACCTAGCAGAAGCGACCTTAGCCTCGCGCAGCCGCCTGTCACATCAAGTCGGACGCATGGAGACTGCCGGCCTCCTCGCACGTGAAGAGTGCACAGAAGACCGAAGGGGCTCATTCGCGGTACTTACTGATGCTGGCTGGCAAGCGCTTGTCGCCGCTGCCCCAACCCATGTCACCGGTGTGCGGGAGAACTTGGTTGACGTCCTGACTAAATCCGAATTCAAGGCTCTGGGCGACGCGTGCCAAAAAGTGACCGCAGCCAACGAACAAGTTTCATTGTACGGCGCCTGATGCGGAAGCCGTGACCCAAGACTTTGCAAAAGTCGCTGCGGGCTCAAGATTAGGTCCGTTTGCTCTCGACGCGATAATCGTTGCTGCGATCAGCGTCTTTAGTGCCTTCCTTTCCGGTTCACGGCAATGGGTCGGGTTCAATTCCCCGGACTCTGAGTTCTATGCATCACTGGCCCTATTCGGCAATGAGGTCACCGATCGGGCAATTGATCCGGCCTACTTTTGGACCCGCCTTGGTTTCATCGCCCCGGTTCGCGGACTTACCTCGCTTTTAGGCCCATGGGCTGGATTCGCGCTCTGGCGCTTCTTGCTGATCGCCTTGATTGTGGCTTCCATTTATTGGTTGATTCGGCAGGTGAGCTCACGCAAATTAGCGAGCGTCATCGCCTTGTTCGCGGCGCTGAACACAATGGTTCTCAGTTATGTCGGTAACCCATACCTGACAGGCACCATTTTGGCTGCCACATTGCTATTCATCGCGCTAGGCACGTGGTGCACATTTGGCACGCAACGCATTTACTGGCTACCCGCATTTATTTCGGGGGCGACCGC
>JBAXHK010000357.1:0-2218 GCA_037138935.1 Actinomycetes bacterium | reverse complement strand
CGAAACTACTTCGCTGCTGCAGGATACGATGCAGACTGATGGGATTCCGCTCTAGACCAGGTTTTGACCCAGTGTTCGAGCTGATCACCGGAATACATATAGAACCAGGGCTTCCCGGTTCGCACCTCATTCACCGTTGTGAGTTGACCAGAGTTATGCTCTCCGCCCCGGTACAGAAAATCGATCGCATAGTCATCGGCAAACACCAGCGCATAGTGAAACGCGTTGTGCAGGGCCCACACCTGCATGCTGGAGACGTCGAGGGCGTAACGAATGTTGATCGGATCGAACATCAGGATTGCAGCGCAATTGTTTTTCCGGACCTGTTCCACCATACGCGCCTTGCGAAATTCACGGGCGCGATCCAGCGTCGTCTTGGGAATGGGGCTCTTCAATGGTTTGTCTGCGCCGTCTGCGTTAAGAAACGTGCGCTTACGCGGGTCCTTGAATACTCCTGGAAGGGTCATGCGGATGCTCCCACAACAGTGCTGGTCGACAGCATCATTAGATCTCCCCAAAATCAGACATCTTCCCACGGAAAACTGTCAAGGCGCTCGGCGCCGTTCTGAGTGATCAGGACTTGCGTCTCCAGTTTCACGCTCTCTGAACCTTGCTCGGCAATAAGCGTTTCTACGCAAACCACCATGCTCTCTTCAAACCGGCCACCATGGCTATGGGCGAAGTCTGAATGAAGGGCAACAACTGGCCACTCGTCAGCCATTCCTACGCCATGCACCGCCAGGGAATAGCGATAGGGTTCATAGCGCGCGGGAATCCGCCAGGACTTGTCATTGAATTCAGCAAAGGGCAGTCCAGGGCGGAGCAGTGCCAGATTATGATCGATCTGCTCGACAGCGGCAGCATATAGCTCACGTTGATTTGCAGTCATGGGAGTATAACCGCACGTCCAACTGCGAGAAAGATCAGCGCAGTAGCCGTAAGGACCGATCATGTCGGTGTCGAAGGCAATCATCTCTCCGGCACAGCAGACGCGGTCGCTGCATTCGCTGTACCAGGGATTGGTGTGATCGCCACAGGTCAACAGCCGTGTTTCGAGCCACTCACCACCGGATCGGGCGTTTTCGAAATGAAGGTGGGCCCATAACTCCTGCTCCGTAACACCGGGTATGGAGTGTTCATAGATGCGCGCCATGCCCGCTTCACAAACACGAATTGTCCAGCGCATCAGTTCGATTTCATCAAGCGACTTAATGGACCGCGCCCGCTCGATCATCGGGGCACCATCGATAACGTCAAGGCCAAGCTTTTCGAGCTCGCGAAAGCCTTCGAGGTCCAGACGATCCACCGCAATGCGCTTGTTGCCAGCCCCATGTTCCCGCATCAGGCTCTCAAGTTCGGAAGCCCACCGAACAACACGCTCTGGCGCGCGATCACCGGCGGTCATATACATCCATCCAGTGGCCAACCGCAGTTCGTCAATGGTTTCCAGACCTCTGCTGAGATGCTCGCTCCCCTTGAATTCAAACATAACAGCAGGCCCATCGGCGAGAATCAGCGCGTAGCGGAGCGGGTTGTGCAGGGTCCACACCTGCATGTTCGCGGCATCCAACGCATATCTGATGTTGACAGGATCATAGAGCAGTGCTGCAGCACAGTCGTGCTTGATCAATGCGGCACGAATACGAGACAGTCGATATTCTCGCGCCCGCACGAGCACATCATGAGGCACAGGGCTCTTCAGCGGCTTGTCCGCACCTTCGGAATTGAGATAGGTAAGCTTCCGGTGGTCCTTGAACATCGCCGTGGACCCAGTCATGTCGCAGACAGGACGGGGCTCAGCCGCTTGCTGTAAAATCTATAGAAATCCAGAACGGGTCCTTCAAAATCAGCTGGTGCCAATGGTCCCCGCGCATGATGGCTCGACGCCATGCCGCGCATCAAATCAACCAGGACAGCCTTGTCTTCTGCCATGGTTGCATTGAAAAGCGTGACCGCATGATCAACTGCCGCTTGCGGCCAGTCTTCACCATAGAAAATCAATCCCAGCTTGGCGCGAACCCGACTTGCCGTTTCAGGTTGGATGCAGATGAAGGAACTGTAGTCGCCACCGATGCCGGACACGAGGAGGTTCGGCAAGACCGAGGTGTACAGGCTGCCCGGGCCGATCACGATGAGATCCGCGTCCATGAGGGCAGCGACCGCGTTCGGCTGCGCGAGGGCGTCCCGCGGCTCGATCCAGACTTCGACCGGCGGCTCG
>JBAXHK010000356.1:0-2222 GCA_037138935.1 Actinomycetes bacterium | reverse complement strand
TTCGCTCGGCAACTACGGCAGCAGCCAGAAATACGTCAATGAGCTTCTTGGGTCGAACTCGCGACTTGACGAGATCCAGGCGGCGGTGCTGCGCGTCAAGTTAGGGCACCTCGACATTTGGAACACTCGGCGGCACGCCGTCGCCCAGCGTTACTCCGAGGAACTCGCCGGTATCCCGGGGCTGAGCCTGCCCGTGGTCGCGCCTGGCTGCGATCCCGTCTGGCACCTATACGTCGTCGACCATGCCGAACGCGACGATCTGCAGAAGCATCTGGCCGGCCGGGGGATTCAGACTTTGATTCACTACCCGATCCCGCCGCATCTTTCGGGTGCGTTTACCCCACTCGGGCTAGCCGAGGGAACCTTCCCGATCGCGGAACACGCGGCGCGAACGCACCTCAGCTTGCCCATTGGCCCTCACCTGTCGGACGAAAACGTCACCCGGGTCATCGATGCGTGCCGATCGTTCCCCGAAACCGATCGGAAGTTCCCGTAGTTTAAGAGAACTCGCGGCCTTGAACGCGCTATAAGGTCCTGAGAGATCGAGGATGGGATTTAACCGATGAACCGCGAGCACACCAAGGCCGCTCAAGCCCTATTTGAGGGGCAGGCGCGCTTTGCGCAGAACAGCATCGGGCGCGCCAGCGCCGAATTCGGCAAAGAATGGGATGCCGCCTTCGAGCAAATGTTGGCCCACTTATACAGCGACCAATTCGCAATGGCCGACGCTGTCAGGGGTTACGCCGCTTTCGCGGTGGATTCCATGCGCCGCCAGGGTCGCTTCGAGATCGAGCGAGAATACCCCGCCAAGACCTTCGCGGCAGCCGCGCAAGAGGTCTACCTGAATGATGAGTATATGACTGCGCAGTACCTGCCGGGGCTGCTCCTCTCCCATTATTTGTGGTCGCATCATTACCGGCAGTTGCAGTACTTCGAGCGCTTCTTTTTGCCCTCACTATCAGCGCAGAGGCAGCCGCGTTTCGCCGAGGTCGGGGTCGGTACTGGCATATATTCGCGGACCGCCTTGCAGGCAGTACCCGCCGCGCAAGGCCTTGGACTCGACATTAGCCCGGTCTCAGTGCGGTTCACCCGTGCACACCTCGACGCCTTTGGCGTGCTTGACCGATACGATACCGACTTGCGCAACGTGATCGAGCAGCCGCCGGAAGGGCGGGTGAGCCACGTGATTTGCGTGGAAGTGCTCGAACACCTCGAAGACCCGGTGGCCCTGCTCGGCAGCCTGAAGAATATGACTGCCCCGGGCGGCAGGCTCTTCATTACTGCTGCGCTGAACGCTGCCAATGCCGACCACATTTACCTGTACCGCAATGCCGAAGAGGTACTGTCTCACGCTGAAGAAGCTGGCTTGCACGTTGAGCAATACCACTTCGGCAATGCCTACCCCGCCCCCAAGTACGGTGTGCCGGTTCCCGGTGTGATGGCCATGGTCTGTACCCCGGGTCGCTGATCACATGGCCGATACAACCCTTCAAGGCGAGTTCGTTACTCTGCGACCACTGGCCGTCGATGATGCAGCGCTCACTTTTGAGTGGCGCCAAAGCGTGCGCGCGGTGTACCTGAATGCTGCTGCGCCCAGTGTTGAGCTACAAGCCAGATGGATCGCCTCGCGGCCAAACTCAGAATACAACTTCGTCATCGAGCTCAAGGACGGCCGCCCCGTGGGCATGGTGTCCCTGACCGGCATCGACACAACCCACCGACACGCTGAGCCTGGGCGGTTCCTGATCGGCGATGAAGAGGCCGTACGAGGCGTGCCGGCGGCGGTCGAGGCTATGAAACTGATCTACGAGCTGGCCTTTGACAAGCTGGAGTTGCTGCGAGTGCACGGTAGCATCGCGTCCGACAACACACTGATGATCAAATGGCAGAAATTCATGGGCATGACTGAAGAGGGACGGTTGCGAAATCACTTCTTCATGAATGGAAAGTTTCAAGACGCGGTCCTGTTCGGCATGCTGGCCGAGGAGTACCGGGCGAAGGCGCAGCCGAAGATGGAGGGATTTATTAAGGCAGCGAGAAGGAGGAAGTAGGGTTAATTCTTGTCATCAAACTTGGTCTCTGTTGGTTTGCGCGGTTCTCTAAGCAGAGCACAAGAAATCTCAAATGGAGTCGTAGCTTGAGCAAGAAAGACGAAGTCGAGGACGTCATCTATCAGTCCCTCAAAACGCTGAACCAGGAGCGCGGCTCCGAAGAGCAGGTAG
>JBAXHK010000355.1:0-2231 GCA_037138935.1 Actinomycetes bacterium | reverse complement strand
CCGGGCCACCAGAACCCTTGCTCGCTCCGGGGCCAGCACCGCCCGCATCAAGCAAGCCGCCGATGCGGCTAGCAGGGCTTTTGATAGCGCGAGCGCCTCTACCGCCACCGCGTTGGCAGCAATGCAGCCAATGCTGCAAGCCAAACTTTCACTCTTCGAAGGGCTGCGGGCCAAACTTGAACTAGATCAATCAATGCGCGACTTCGCAGCGGTCGGTGCGGCCGTCAAGGCCGTCCGGCCCTAGCCATTTTTGGGCCCGCAACTAACCAAGTCGCTCAAATCGATTGACGTGGGACTCCCTTACCCTAAGGATTGCCCTAGGTGAATTCTCGATCCCCGGAGATTTCGCGAGGCGATAAGGAGAACTTAAGATGGTTACCTATCAGTACAACTGTGAACTCGATGGCCCCACCGAGATTGACCGGCCAATGGGTGAGGCAACCCAGACCACCGAATGCCCGGTTTGCCATCAGCAAGCGCTCCGAGTTTTTTCAGTGCCGCTGGTATCCGCGGTTGATCAAAAGCGAATGAAACTAATTGACTCAACCAAGGCGACGAGTGACCGGCCTGAAGTAGTGACTTCAATACCCAATGATGGTCGGCGCAAGACTCAGCCGATGGCTCCCAACAATCCACTCCTGCAAAAACTTCCCAGACCCTAAACATGAAAAGTGCGGGCTCCCCGGAAGGGGGCCCGCACTTTTTCATTGAGGAGGGTTACCAGGGGTATGGAGCCCACTTGCCTTCGACGTGATCTGCCCAACGTGACATCGGCACATCCATGCCACCCGATGCAACGCTGCCCTTAACCTGGGTCGGGCCACTTGCACTCGGCGCGACGTCCATGTCAAAGATTGCCCGCGGGATGTAAACCGTCGAGCAGGCGTTCGGGATGTCAACGACGCCCGAGAGGCGACCTTCGACCGGCGCCGTGCCCAAGATCATGTAGGCCTGAATCGCCGTGTACCCGAACTTCATCAAATAGTCGATCGCGTGCAGGTTCGCACGTTGGTATGCCAGGAACGAATCCAAGTACTTCTGCTCGCCATCCAGGGTCACCGAGGTGCCCGAGAACGCCAGCCATTCGCTGTACTGCGGATCGGTATTGCCAGGCATGAAGATCGCATTTTCGGAGACCCCGTACTTCTCCATGCCACCCTTGATGATGTCGACACCAAGATCCAAGAAACCACCCATCTCGATGGCGCCGCAGAAGGTGATTTCACCGTCACCCTGTGAGAAGTGGAGGTCACCGAAGGACAAATTCGCTCCATCAACAAACACCGGGTAGAAAACCCGGGTGCCCTTGGTGAAGTTCTTGATGTCCTGGTTGCCGCCATTTTCGCGAGGTGGTGCGGTACGTGCAGCCTCACCAGCAACGCGGTCATAATCGGCGCCCTTGAGCTTTCCCAAGATCGCGCTGTCCGGGTTCGGTGGCAGTGCCAGCGGTGGTACCCGGGTCGGATTCGTTGCGATCAGTGCCTTCTCCCGCTTTGTCCACTTGGCAAGCAGCTCGGCCGAAGGGGCAGTGCCCATCAGGCCTGGGTGGAAGATGCCGGTGTATGAAACGCCGGGGATGTGGCGTGAAGTTGCCTTGCCACCTTTGAAGTCCCAGATCGCCTTGTAGGCATCGGGGAACTGATCGACGAGGAAACCACCACCATTTTCCAACGGGAAGACACCGGTGTAGCCCCAGCCTTCACCTGAAATGCCGTCGCGGTTCTCGACGAGGCGATCACCATCTGGGTCACCGCAGGGTCCACCGTCAAGGATGTCGACCACGAGTAGGTCACCTGGCTTGGCGCCTTCAACGCGGAATGGACCGGACAGTACGTGTACACCGGCAAGTGGCGCATCACGCACGTCATCGGCCGAATCGTTATTGCGGATGGCACCGTCGAACCACTCACGGCAATCCGCGTGGAAGCTGTCACCCGGTTGCACAGTTACGTTATGCGGGATATCTGGGTGCCAGCGGTTGTGGCCAACATGCTTTTGGTTCGTGAATGACTTCTTGTTGTCAAGGGGAAATAGGTTCTTTGGCATTAGCACTCCCAATTGTTGTTAGAGGGGCTGATTAATAAACATTTGACAAACTGGTCAAGCAGCTACAGGTGCCTTCAACTTCACATAGAGACCGGCAAAGACCACAATCCCAACCACGGCCAGAACTATGGCTAGCGTCCAAGACTCAATGTCCGCGATGCGAACGGTCAAGAGCAAGAAGGACG
>JBAXHK010000354.1:0-2242 GCA_037138935.1 Actinomycetes bacterium | reverse complement strand
GGGCCGTGCGGTGCTGGCGGCACGAACAGCTGCCGGCCGCCCACTTGACCCGCCGTGGGTGGTCGCTACCAGCGAAGGCCCACAGGGGGCTTACGGGATTGCGGTGCCGCTAATTGGGGTGCCCGGCCTCGAAGCAAGTGTGGGCGTGGTGTCACTGCGTGAGTTAAATGAGGCCGAGGTAGGTGCGCGGGTGGCCCGCGCGGCCGGCGAAATCGCCCGGGCCTTGCGCTGATTCAGCAAATTTGGCCTTCATGACGCACAATGAGGTATCACCCCCCAAACTTGGAGTTCGTCAATGCGTCGTGCGCTCGTCGGTCTGTTATTGGCTAGCACTTTCTTGGCAAGTTCGCTAGTAGCTCCTAGTGCCGCAAATGCCGCCCCAGCACGCATCGCAAGTGGCTGGATGCCGTACTGGGTCACTAGCCCGAGCAAGCCGCAAGGGGTAAACTCCGCTGTCGCGAATGCCGATTTATTCACCGATGTTTCACCGTTTTGGTACTCAGCATTAGTTGGTGGGCCGGCCGGTGTGCAGGTCAAGATAAACCCTAATTTTGGAAATGGTGCAGCGAACATTGCCTGGGCCATGGGGCAACTAAAAGCGGCTGGCCTATCGGGGCTGCCGGCCATCGCTTACGGCACAGGCAAAGGCAAGATGGCGGCAGCTCTTGCTGATCCAGCGAAGCGAGCGGTGCATGTTGCTGACATCGTCAACTTGGTAATGGCAAATGGTTTCGATGGTATTGACTTGGACTACGAAGTATTCGCGTTCTCCGACGGTTCAATTTCATGGGCCGCAACGCAGCCGAATTGGACCGCCTTCATCCAAGAGTTAGGCGCCGCATTGCACGCTCAGGGCAAACAACTTGCCGTAACTATTCCGCCTCCGTGCTCACTCGCAGGAACGTGCAGCGAGAAGACCGGGTACTGGGTATACAACATTGCTGGGATAGCTCAGTACACCGATCGCATGCGAATCATGGCCTACGACTACCACTACAACGGCATCGGTCCGATCGCACCGATTGGCTGGGTGCGTTCGTTGGCGCAGTACGGCGCTGCTGTGGCGGGGGGGCCGAAGATTCAAATCGGGGTGCCGACCTATGGGCGAGCGTGGCCTAAGACGAGTGCAGCCGGTAAGTACCAACTGACAGGTAATTGCCCGAGTGCCGGCACTAGCGCATATAACTCATTAACCAAAATGGCTTCGGCCACCGATGCGGAGATCCCTGGCTTACTTGCTTCGGTAGGTGTGGCTCCAGAATCCATCGTTTGGGACGCCGCATCGGCCGAGAGTTGGGTGGAGTACGACAAATCCGTCCAGTGGACCGACGGTTCAGGGGTTGGTCAAACTTGTACGGCGCGGCGCGTCATGTGGTGGGTTGGCCCGCAGGCGGTTCTTGCCCGCACTCAACTAGTTGGCGAATTAGGTTTGTCGGCCGCTGCTTATTGGACAATCGGTGGCGAGGATCCAAGCCAGTGGCCGCTCATCCGGACCTATGCAACGCAACTTGCCCCAGCGGCAACGGAGGTCACCGTCACAGCTGAACCGCGGGTCACATTTAACACTCCGGTAAATATTGCATCGACCATCACTTCGGGCGGTACGCCATTAGCTGGCCTCGGGGTAACCCTGCAATTTTTGAAGAATGGATCCACCGTTTGGGCCAATGTCGCCTCCGCGGCAACGGCGGCAGATGGAACGGTGGCATTTGCCCCGGTGGTTACCGAATTTGGGCAGTGGCGTATTTACGCACCGGGTGATGGGGGTCGCGCTGAGCAGGACAGCGATCCGGTGCCCGTTGAAGTAGCAGCGATCGTGACCGTTGCCACCCCAAAGCACAAAGTGAAGGTTAAGACGAAAATCCTTATGCGGGTGGTTGCGCAGCCAGCACGAGCCAAGCAGGTCGTAATGATTCAGATTCAACGCGGTGACGGCTGGCGTACCGTCGGCAAAGATCGCACCAATGCCAAGGGCGTCACGAAAATAGCGGTCACCTCGCTAAAACAGCCGGGGGAGTATGTGTACCGGGCGCTGGCCCAGGCCCGTAGTGACATCAGCGAAGGTGCCTCGGCACCGTTGACGATTACCGTGCGTAAATAGGCCGCAACTTAGCGGTCGGCTGCGAGACAAACAGCCGGTAGATCGAACCACCGCAAGTGCTCGAAATCAGCAGAGACAAGTGAGGCGTCCTCGACTAGGTGAGCTGCTGGTAGCCGGGCGAACATCTGGGCGGCCTGGTCG
>JBAXHK010000353.1:0-2250 GCA_037138935.1 Actinomycetes bacterium | reverse complement strand
GAGCATTCGACTGTTAATCGAAGGGTTTCTGGTTCGAGTCCAGATGGGGGAGCCAGCTCGCCTAGTGCGAATGCCTTTGACTATCACCGGATTTTTGGCCAGTAGGAATCCACCTGTAATTCGGCTTGGTTGGGGCTGAAGTTCAATTTAGATTGCTTCTATTCCGCGTTCACCAGTTCGCACGCGAATAACAGTTTCAAGATTGATCATCCACACTTTGCCGTCCCCGATCTTCTCGGTGCGCGCAGCATTCACGATTGTGTCCAAGGTCTGGTCAGCCTCCTGGTCGTCGACGATAACCTCAATGCGGATCTTCGGAACCAGATCAATTTGATATTCAGCTCCGCGGTAGACCTCCACATGCCCGCGCTGTCTGCCATGACCACTGGCTTCAGAAACGGTCATGCCATTGATGCCGCTAGCCTCTAACGCAGCTTTTACATTTTCTAAGCGGTGTGGCTTGATTATCGCGGTTATTAGTTTCATTGATCCTCCTCTTTACTTCGCGCAATCAGATCACGCAAAGGATGATGGCCTCCGCTGATACTTCCACCACCGGCTACGCCGGCAAGGTCGTACGCGCTTTCTGCATGAATCGTGATGTCAAGGCCAGCAATCTCATCATCAGGATCTGTTCTAAAGCCGATAGTCTTCATAATAATTTTTGCAATAATCCAAGTCACTACGAAAGCGTAGAAAGCAGTTGCCAAAGAAGCGATCACCTGTTTACCAAGCAGGCTTGCGCCGCCACCGAAGAACAAACCATTTGCACCGGCAGAATTTGCAATCACTGCTGCAAATAGTCCAATGCCGAGCATCCCAACTAAACCGCCAATGCCGTGCACGCCGACAACGTCAAGTGAATCGTCATAGCCAATCCGGAACTTTTGGCTGACAGCCCAAGCACAAATAGCGCCAGCGGCAAGTCCAATAACTAATGCACCAAGTGGCGTGACGAAACCGCATGCCGGGGTGATGGCCACGGCGCCAGCGATGGCCCCCGATGCGGCGCCCAGAGTGGTTGCGTGACCGTCACGAAGTTTTTCGAAGGCTATCCAAGTGAGTGCACCGCAGGCAGTTGCGATTTGGGTATTGATCAACGCTGTTGCCGCAAGGCTTGAAGCGCTCAAAGCCGAACCAGCATTGAATCCCAACCAGCCGAACCAAAGCAGGCCAGCTCCAAGGAGGACGAGGGGCAGGTTATGCGGGCGCATCGAGTCATGCCGAAAACCGATGCGGCGCCCGACGACTAAAACCAAAGCCAGCGCAGAGGCACCAGAGTTGATTTCAACAGCAGTGCCACCGGCGAAATCGAGTGCACCCAGCCGGTCGCTGATCCAGCCACCGGTACCGCCTTGCAAGGCGAAGGCCCAATGCGCAAGTGGTACATAAACGAGCAATGACCAAGCGACCATAAAGATAATCCACGAGCTGAACTTGACTCTATCGGCGATAGCACCGGAGAGTATCGCGGTCGTCACGATTGCAAATGTAAGTTGGAACATCGCAAAGGCTAAGAGCGGAATCTGGTGTCCTTCAGGCCCGACTGGTTGATTAATCGCATCGGTGAGACCCATGTGGCTGAGGTTTCCGATGAGGCCCCCGCCGGAGTCTTCACCAAATGCAAGTGAGAAACCCACGAGCACCCAGACGACGGTGATGACACCCATGGCCGAGAAACTCATCATGATCATGTTCAACACGTTCTTTGAACGAACCATGCCGCCATAGAAAATAGCCAAGCCGGGAGTCATAAGAAGAACGAGGGCGGAGGCGGTCATCACCCAAGCGGTATCTGCGCCATTAATTGAATCCACGGAACTCCTTCGGAAGGAATGAAACTAGGCGGCGTTGATCTAAATGTGTCGATGGCGACTATTGCCCAATTTTGTTACAGCCAGATTTCCGAGGGGGAGGGGTACTGCTGAAAAATAGGAGGAAGCGGGTGGCGCACCACTTTTAGATATGAGGTTTATATGTAACTGGTATCCCAGGCAGATATCCCTGGTAAGTGGTGACGAGGGAGACCCGACTTGCTACCGCATAGACCTTTTGCGAGGAGGAGGGCTAGACCCGGAAATAGGTCAAAGGATCGCTTCAGCACCCAGGGTGAGGCATTAGCTAAGAGCCACCACCAGCGGTTTGGTTGCTTCGCGCTGATGCTGGGGATACCGGCACAGGGGCGGGCGCCAAGAAGTTCGACAGTGCGATCGGTCAGGAACTGATAGCCGCGCGGTGATGGATGGATGC
>JBAXHK010000352.1:0-2267 GCA_037138935.1 Actinomycetes bacterium | reverse complement strand
ATTGACTTAACAACCTCACCACCCTTATAAACATTTAGGGTTGGAATGGAAGTAATGCCGTAAGAGGCAGAGATTTGCGGGTTCTCGTCGACATTTAACTTCGCAATCACAATACTGTCGTTCTCGCTGGCGATCTCCTCGAGTATCGGGGCAACCATGCGGCACGGCCCACACCATTCGGCCCAGAAGTCGACGATGACCGGCTTCTCACTTTGCAGCACATCTGCGGTGAAACTTTCGTCCGAGACCTTGATGGTCGCGCCCATTTTTGTTCTCCCTTGTTATCGAGGTGAATCCTACTCGGCGGCCGCTAGATAACGCTCAGCGTCGAGCGCTGCTGCGCATCCAGTGCCAGCCGCCGTGATGGCTTGCCGGTAGATGTGGTCGACGAGATCGCCGCAGGCGAATACCCCAGAAGCAGAAGTGCGGGTTGATGGTGCCTCGACGGTTACGTAGCCGGCATCATCTAAAGCCACCTGCCCGGGAAGGAGTTCTGAGCGTGGATCGTGACCGATAGCGATGAAAAGCCCGGTCACGGCAAGCTCACGGGCCTCGCCGGTGACAGTGTCGCGCAGCACCAACCCTGAAACCTTGGCATCACCTAATACATCTTCAACGGCACTGTTCCAGGCAAAACGCATCTTCGGGTTAGCCAGTGCCCGCTCTTGCATGATCTTGCTGGCACGTAACCCGTCGCGGCGGTGGATAAGAGTCACGGTATTAGCAAATCTGGTCAAGAAGGTGGCCTCCTCAAGAGCAGAATCACCACCGCCAACGACTGCGATGTCTTGATCGCGGAAGAAGAAACCATCACAGGTGGCGCACCACGAAACCCCGTGCCCGGAAAGTCGCTTCTCATTTGGTAAACCGAGCTCACGGTAACCAGAACCCATGGCCAAGATGACTGACTTCGCGGTGTGGGTGCGACCGGTGCCATCGATAACCGATTTGGTGTCACCGGTTAGGTCAACGGCGGTGATGTCATCGGTGACTAGCTCCGCGCCGAAACGTTCAGCCTGTGCTCTCATATTTTCCATAAGGGCTGGGCCCATAATGCCCTCAGCAAAACCGGGAAAGTTTTCAACCTCGGTCGTGTTCATTAGCGCCCCACCCGCGGTAACAGCACCTTCGAATACCAAAGGTTTCATTTGCGCGCGAGCGGCATAAACCGCTGCCGTATAACCGGCAGGCCCCGAGCCGATGATGATGACTTCACGGTGCTCACTCACAGTCAAACCTTTCACGAAACGCAGATTCCCAAAAAAATGGCTACCCTCAACGATAACGATCTTAGGGTGCTGCTTGTTCCGCCAAATCCACCGCGATGGGCAACATGATGGATGGCCCGCCTTGGCCACAATCCAGACCGACCAGCCAAGCCTTAATCGTCTTATTCGGGGTTAGGTCAAGGATCAAGCCGACCTCTTGCTGCTCGAAGTTGGCTCGATCAATTACCACCGTGCCGAGGTCATCCGGGAGGATCAAGGCGGCGATGCAGGCTCTTATGGACTCAACACTTGCGGTGAACCCGGTATTACCTTCCACCAAATTCTCGGGGGTCTCTTGGACGATGCTGTCCATCGCGCGGGCATCGGCCACCCCGATTCGATCAAAAAGGTCACCTATTTGATCCTGCATGGTGGAGCGCGAGTAGGTGATGCCACTAGCAACTACCTGTCGGGCCGGCATGGTTTGACCTGAAACCCCGGCCATCGTGTTGGGTTCTCCCGAATCAAGTTGGGCGGCTTCAGCTTGGGCGGCTTCAGCTTGGGTGGCTTCAGTTTGGGTGGCTTCAGTTTGGGTGGCACCGGCCTGGTCGGAGGTCATGCCCTTTGTCACCGCGTCTGCCACTACTACCTCAGGGCTGGGAGTGCGGACAGCCTGTACGACCACCCCGAGGGCGAGTAAGGCCACCGAGGCCGCCACCAGGCCACTAACCCAGCGGGTACGCCGGCGGGGAGACATAGCGGTGACGGTGGCCAACGGCCCAGCCACAATCAAGGGTGGCTCAGCTGCGATCGCAGCCGCCAGCCTCTCCCAGACGTCACCAGGCATAAGTTGGTCAGGCATAAGTTGATCTGGCAGCCCTGACTCGGAACCACCTGAGTTCGGGCCCAAGAATGCCAACTCAGGAAGCGGCGCATCGAATGGGTCAATGGGCCCTTGGGCGTCGTTAGACATGTGATGCACCCCCCTCCGAGGTGTTAATTTCCGCTGATGGTGTCGCCGGTGCAGGTTTTGCTGGCGAGCCCATCTTCGGTATGACG
>JBAXHK010000351.1:0-2271 GCA_037138935.1 Actinomycetes bacterium | reverse complement strand
CCGAGTAACGCGGACAAAATTGTTGTCTTACCGCTACCAGTGCCACCGCTAATAACAAATGCCAGACGTTGATCAATCAGACTGCGCAACCACTGCGCTCCGGTGACGTCAATACTCCCGGTGGCAACAAGTTCGTCGAGGGTAAAGGCTCTGCGCTGCGGGACGCGAATTGATATAAGAGTGCCTTCGACGGCAACCGGTGGGATAACCGCATGAAGCCGCGTGCCGTCGGGCAATCGAGCATCCACAAAAGGGGTGGAGTCATCGAGTCGACGCCCGACAGATGAAGCTAGCCGTTGCGCTAACTTGCGCACTTCGTCATCGGAGCGGAAAACTACATCGGTTCGTTCAAGGCCATTCCCGCGATCTATCCAGACATTTTTTGGCCCGTTGACCAGCACATCGGTCACCTCGCCGGTACGTAGCAGCGGTTCGAGGCGGCCAGCACCCACCAACTCTTGGCGTAGTGATTCGACCAACCCGAGTACGGCATCATCACCCAGCACCACACCTTCGGCGCGAAGGGCGGAAGCCACTCGGGTAGGTGTTCCGTCCGCGTGTGCTTCAATCAATCGCGACCGCACGCGATCGAGTAACGGAGTGCTCACGCGACACTCAATTGCGTAACCACACTTTGCAGTGCTTCAAGGCAGGCCCGTGAAAATGGAGTGCGCGGCCCGGGTATCTCACCTTGCTCCGCGTTGGCCGCAATTGCCGCATCCTCGGGCAGCGTTGCGAAAAACCCTTGGCCCAATGCCCGTTGCATGTCACTTGTGGTTAATCCACGCGGTGCCTTGCGCATTAGCAGGGTGAGCGGGCCACCGAAATCAAGTGCGGGCAATAACGACGCCGCTGCCGAGGCCGCTCGGACCGAATTTGGTACCACCACGTACGCACTTGCCGCGAGGCCCAGGGCGATGGCTGCAATAGCATCGATCGAACGCACCAAATCAACTACGACAAGGTCATAGCCGCGCACTCCGGCGTCAAGTACGCAGGCAAGTGCCTCAGCATTTAGTGGGCCTGCGTACTGGCGGCCAAATGACAACACCGCCAGACCATCAACATGGGGTAGTGCCTCATTCAGGGTCGTTGCACTTAATCGGCCCCGGGCTTCTGCAAGGTCTACCCAACGTGCACCCGGTGCCTGCTCTGCTCCGAGAAGTAGGTCGATGCCCCCACCGGTTGCGTCGGTATCTATTAACAAAGTTTGTCGGCCCTGATTTTGCGCTGCATTTGCCATCACCGCCGCAACAGTTGAAGCACCCGCTCCTCCGCACGCCCCCAGCACGCAAACCACCGCGCCTTGCCTTGATGGGCCTTCACCTGAATCCGCGAGTCGCTCAATAAGCCAACGTTCAGCATCTGGTAACGAAACCACATGCTCTGCGCCAATTGCGATGGCATCGCGCCACACTGCATCTGACACCGGCGGGGTTTCACTACCGCCAGTAAGTTCTCGGGCAATCACCACGACATCGCGGCGCCTCGGCATCTGACTGAACTCCGCAAGGCGGTCAACGCCGATGAGAACCAGCGGTGCGATAGCCCATTGCGCCCGGGCCGAATCAGCATGCGCGGCGAGATGGATATCGACACCGGTGGCCGCGGCTAGCCGCAGGACTTCTTCGGTGAGTTCGGTGTCATCAGTAATGAGTAAGGGGCGCCTAGTTTCCATTGGTCCACCCTCGGCGGCAACCGCCCGCGGCGCCAGCGGCAGCCATCCGGCTGTGGACAGCCGTTTTCGGGGCTGTGGACAACGATTCACCAGTAGTTTTCGCGTGTGACGTGGCGGCCTCCGCGCCAATTGCCCCAAACGAGGTACCGTCGAGGAGTGAAAACCGCGGCCTTTTTTGACCTAGACAAAACCATCCTTGCGCGGTCTAGTTCATTTGCATTCGCGCGGCCTTTCTATAAAGGTGGGCTGATCGGTCGCAGCGATGTCATACGCAGTGCCTACGCCCAATTTGTCTATTTAGCCTCCGGCGCCGATCACGACCAAATGGAGTCGATGCGCACCTACATGTCTAAGTTAGTTACCGGCTGGGACGTCGACAAAGTCAAACAGATAGTCGCTGAAACCCTCGATGAAATTGTCGATCCGATGGTTTATGACGAAGCCATCAAACTCATCGCAGATCACAAAGCACGCGGCCATGACGTCATAATTATCTCTTCATCGGGCACCGATGTGGTAGAACCAATCGGGCAGCGGCTCGGTGCAGATATTGCGATCGGCACTCAAGTGGCCGTCGAGGACGGCCACTACAC
>JBAXHK010000350.1:0-2274 GCA_037138935.1 Actinomycetes bacterium | reverse complement strand
GGCATTGGTGTAGCCGGCTTCCTTGATGATGGCTTTAGATGATCGGTACAACTCATCATGTTGTGCCTGGGTCAAGAACGGGGCCGGTGCCTCTTCAACCAACTTTTGGTGGCGCCGCTGCAGTGAGCAATCGCGGGTGGAGACCACGATGACGTGGCCGTGCTGATCGGCGAGCATCTGGGTTTCAACGTGCCGCGGGTTATCGAGGTAGCGTTCAACGAAGCATTCACCTCGGCCAAATGCAGCAATTGCTTCGCGAACTGCGGAGTCAAAAAGCTCTGGTATCTCTTCGATATTGCGGGCGACTTTCATGCCCCGGCCGCCGCCGCCAAAAGCCGCTTTAATTGCGATCGGTAGACCGTGCTCCTTCGCAAAGGCCACGATCTCGCCGGCATCTTTGACCGGATCGGCGGTGCCCGGAACCTGCGGGGCACCGGCTCGCTGGGCAATATGCCGGGCACTTACTTTGTCGCCGAGGGAGCGGATCGCGGCAGGGGGTGGGCCGATCCAGGTCAGGCCGGCGTCAACTACTGCTTGGGCGAAATCGGCATTCTCGGAAAGAAAACCATAACCGGGGTGGATAGCGTCGGCACCGGATTGCTTGGCGGCAGCAAGGATCTTGTCGATCACCAAGTAGCTCTCAGCGGCGGTACTGCCGCCGAGGGCAAATGCCTTGTCGGCTAGTCGCACATGCAGGGCTTCGCGGTCAGGATCGGCGTACACCGCGACCGACTCCAGCCCGGCGTCGCGGCAGGCGCGGATAACTCGGATGGCAATTTCGCCGCGGTTAGCGATTAATACGGTTCGCACGTGTTACTACCTTTCATGTGGTGATCGAAGAATAGCCACTGGTTTCACTTGCTGGTCCACAGGTCGGTCCAGGTAATGCCCAATTTGTGCAGGAGCAGGCGCATGGTGGGCAGTGAGATGCCCAGGACATTGCTCGGATCACCCTGTATTTCAGTGACAAAGGGCGCACTTCGGCCATCGAGGGTAAATGAACCCGCCACCTGCAGGGGCTCACCGGTGGCAACGTACTCGGCGATTTCGGCCGAACTCAGTTGGGCGAAAGTGATTTTGGTCGTGGCGGTGGCACCGGCGGAGCGATCTCCGTAACTCACCCAATGCCCGGTGTGTAGCAATCCGGTTTGCCCAGACATGGCGGTTATCCGCTCGGTGGCTACTGAAGGTGTGAGTGGTTTTCCGTACCCGGTTCCGGCCAATTCAAAAATCGAGTCACAACCAATGACCACGGTATCGTCGTCAATATCTAATCGAGAGACAACCTCGTCGGCCTTGGCCTTGGCTAAGGCAAGGGCCAAGTCACTCGGGGGGATGGCCCCCAGCTCGCGGGTCATAGCTTCCTCGTCGACGTTGCTGACCTCGATGATGGGATCGATGCCGGCGGCTAGGAGAACGTTCTTACGAGCCGGAGAAGCAGATGCGAGAAGCAGGCGGATGGGTGTCACCTTGGCATCGCGGATGCGCGCCAAGCACCGGGTCCGGCACTTATTGGCGGCCTGGTTAGTCGCGCCTTACTCGCCCAAAGACTCGCGGGCTGGATATTGGTTGGCCGCGCTGCAGATCGCGCCGCTAACACGGCAACGATTACCCCAATTTCCTCGTCAGTTGGCATGCCAGCGACGATACGAATATCTGAAGCCAAGGATGGGTTCACAGCGGGATATTGCCATGCTTCTTTGGCGGACGCGTGGCTCGCTTATTGCGTAGCGCACGCAGCCCGCGCGTCACAATCAGGCGAGTCTCACTCGGCAAGATGACGCGATCAACATAGCCGCGCTCTGCGGCGATATATGGATTCGCCAAAGTGTCTTGGTACTCGGCCAACAGGCGGGCGCGTTCGGCCTCAGGGTCGTTTGATTCCGCAAGTTCTTTGCGGTACAAAATATTTACCGCACCTTGCCCACCCATAACCGCGATCTCAGCCGTAGGCCAAGCCAAATTTAGATCGGCACCCAGATGCTTGGACCCCATTACGTCGTATGCACCGCCATAAGCCTTACGGGTGATGACGGTGACAAGGGGCACGGTGGCTTCGGCGTACGCGTAAATCAATTTCGCACCACGTCGTATTATGCCGTTCCATTCTTGATCGGTGCCGGGTAAGAATCCGGGAACATCGACGAAAGTCAGCACCGGGATGTTGAAGGCGTCGCAGGTGCGAACAAAACGTGCGGCCTTCTCCGAGGCATCAATATCTAATGTTCCGGCGTACTGCATGGGTTGATTTGCCACGACTCCGACCGAGTGGCC
>JBAXHK010000349.1:0-2276 GCA_037138935.1 Actinomycetes bacterium | reverse complement strand
ACCGCATCTGGTAACCGCGAGGTTGGTGCACCCGAGCGCCCAAAAACTACCCGTGTGCCGGTCTCGTAATCCATTGCCACCACCCAGACCCCAGAGCGGGGGGCCCAACCCGCCTCGGGCGTAACCGCCGCAACTAGGTGACCAAGCTTCTGAAGTGACTTGCGCCCTTCGGGTAAAAATGCCGAGAGCACCGCGGTGGGGGGCAACTGACCCAGATGGCGCAGGCTCGCCCCGATCAATTTCAATGATCCCGGAGCTGGGATTCTCGGCAGCCCCGGGCGCGATCCCCCGATGGCCTCCGCCGGATCCCAGCGGTAGCCGGCCAACGGACCGGCCGTAACAACTTCTTCATTGTTGTGCTGACGTAACTCCTCAGCACTTACGCCACAACCTAAGAGCGCTCCCAGCACCGAGCCGGCGGAAGTGCCGACGATGACATCAACATCTTTAGCGGCAAACCCGTGGGTCTGCTCAAGTGCGATTAAGGCGCCGATCGCCCAGGTGCCGCCCAGCACCCCGCCACCGCCGAGGACGATCCCGCGGCGCGGAGCAGGCGCACAGTTCGCACCCGCTGCACTCATTTGACCCCCTCCCCTTCATCGATAACCCGCAAATGGCGGTCACCTCGCACATTGGCAGCCTGCGTCAACTCTTCAAGTGATTCACGCAAACAGCCCATGAGACTTTCCACATCCTTGATAGCCACTCGGTCAGCGTTAATCCCGAAGCAAAGATAGCCGTCATAAGACATCAAAGAAATACTCAGGGCTTGGTTCTGCGGCAACGGCATGATCGGATATGAACCAACTAGCTTGGCACCGGCAACGTACAAGGGATGTTGCGGGCCAGGCACATTTACCACGGCGACGTTATAGAGGCGACTGGACAAATTCGACGCCAGCCGCACACCGAGGGCATGCAAGGTTGGTGGCCCATAACTTGCCATATTGATCATGGTTTCTGCACCGATCAGCTGCGATACGTCTTGATACTGAGCCAACTGGTAACTGATATGGCGCAACCTGACTACCGGATCCGGCGCCCCCACGGGCAGGTCGACCAGGAAAGCCGATACCGGCCCGATGGTGCTGGCCGCACCCGCGGTGCTCTCGGTACTAATCGGCACTACCGCGCGTAATTGCGAGCGCGCACTTATCGGCTCACCGCGGCCCATCAACCAGGTACGCAAGGCTCCAGCGATTACTGCGAGCACGATGTCGTTAACCGACCCACCGAGTTTATTTCGCACATCCTTAAACGCCGCTAATTAAAAATCCCCGGTAACTAATCTGCGGTCAGCCAATATCGGCACATTCAAAGCGGTGACGGTCATCGCCGGCTCAGCAGCAACTCGCGCGAAAGAAACTGCCGCGGCCGCCACACCACGTGACTTACGGCGCAAATTCGAAGCGAAAGAAGTCACGCCCTTGAACGCACCGCGCGCAACATCAAAAGCGACATCTGGATGCGCTATTGATTCACTAACCGCCGAAGTAACCAGTTCAAAGCCTGAAGGCTCCGGCGCGGGGCGCCACGACCCAATTGAACCCGGGCTCGACATTTGGGCGTCTTCGTCCAAAATTACCTGCGAGATATCGATGCCCATTAACCCATCAATCATGGCCTGATGGGTTTTGGTAACAATGGCGAACCGGCCCCCGACTAATCCCGAAATTAGCGACATCTCCCAAAGGGGCCGGGTGCGATCAAGGGGCCGGCTCATGAGACGGCTCACCAACTCATCAAGTTGGAGCCGCGACCCGGGCTTGGCCAGCGCCAGGCCGCGCACGTGGTACGACAAGTCGAAGTCATCGTCATCAACCCAGATCGGGCGGCCGATTTGCAGTGGCACCTCACGGATCCGCTGGCGGTACCTGGGCACAAATGCGATCCGCTCAGCAATGCGTTTATGCAGTTTCCCGAGTTCGAATCCGGCGACCGGCCCTTCGAATATCCCAATATTTCCCACGTGCATCGGGGTTGTCGCTGACTCCATGAACCAAAATGAGGCGTCCATCGCACTAAGGCGCTCTGACATAACCCCATAGTTACACGCGAGCCACCCCCAAAGTAGCCAAGGGGTGTGTAGCCAAGGGGTGTGGCGATCACCGTAAAGTGGTAGCAAATGAGGTATTCCTTAGGTATGGCTTCCCCGCCCAAACCCCGCATCATCATGGCCCTACTAGCGACCGCGGTCGCTTTGGGCTTGGTCGCAACGATCTTTGTCACCTTTCCCGCACCGCTCAGCACTGCCGCGGCCGCCGACACCGCATTGC
>JBAXHK010000348.1:0-2285 GCA_037138935.1 Actinomycetes bacterium | reverse complement strand
CGGGTCGTCGCCGGCGGCGGCCGCCGCGGCGACGGCGACGGCGGCGTCGCCATCGTCGCCGGCGCTGCCGGCGGCGGCGGTCGAGGGGTCGGCTGCCGCGAAAGCCACCGTCTGGCCGAAAATACCCGGCATCAGGTATTGGCGGTATGCATTTGCCGCATCAGCCGAGCTTGCACCGTCGCCCGGGATGGGGATTGCACCCCCAAAGACGTACGCGAAGAGCAGCACGAAGATAACGGGCTGCACCAGTGAAAAGAAGAGCAACTCGGGTACGCGAAGGGTTTGAATGAGATTGCGGCGCGCAACCACGAACCCGTCGTGCAATGCCCAACCGTAAATCGGTCGCCGCAATGCGACCGGGTGACCTACCGTAATTGCACTCATCGCCTACGCACTCCTCTTCGACGAGTTGGTTCAGGGCGTTGGGTTTCGTCCTCGGCCAGATGGCCGGTCAATGACATGAAGACATCGTCAAGGGTTGGTCGGCGCAACATGATGTCGGTAATTTCAATTTGCTCAAGGTCGAGTGCCCTAATCGCCCCAACCAAAACCATTGAACCACCACTTACCGGTGCTGAAATCTTTTTGCCCTCAATTAACGGGTGACCTGAGATAACCGACTCCATAGCACGTGCGGCGCGCTCGGCAGTGGCATCGTCATGGACGGTTACCTCAATGCGGTCACCACCTATTTGATCTTTGAGTTGCTCAGCGGTGCCGTGCGCGATCACGTGTCCGTGGTCAATTACTACAATCTTTTGCGCTAATTGATCGGCTTCTTCCAGGTACTGAGTTGTCAACAGCACGGTGGTGCCATCGGCCACCAAATCGTTGATTACCTGCCACATGCCGAGTCGCGAGCGCGGATCTAGCCCCGTTGTCGGCTCATCCAGGAACAAGATCTCCGGCCGGGCGATCAAACTAGCCGCGAGGTCAAGTCGCCGGCGCATACCACCTGAGTAGGTGCGCACTGGTCGATCCGCAGCATCATCTAGATCAAATGAAGTCAGCAACTCCTCGGATCGAGCTTTGACATACTTCGGTGTCAGATGGAAAAGATCACCGAACATTCGCAAGTTTTCGCGTCCGGTTAAGTACTCATCAACCGCCGCGAACTGGCCCGTCAGACCGATCATCCGCCGAACCTGATTAGCCTGCTTAACAACATCAAAGCCAGCGACTTCAGCGTGGCCACCCGTTGGTCTCAACAGGGTGCTCAAAATCCGCACCATGGTGGTTTTGCCCGCGCCATTGGGGCCCAAAAGGCCAACTACCTGACCCCTTTGCACGACAAGATCCATGCCGTCAAGGGCTTTAACATCACCGAAAGTGCGAGTGATGCCCTCGGCATAAACCGCTGGTTTGTCTGACATATTTCTGAGCCTACCGGTCCTGAATTTCATAGCCGGCTTCGGCCAATTGGCGAAGCAACTCATCACGGTGTTCAGGGCCACGGGTCTCAACTTGAACCACAATATCGACTTCGTCAACCGACAACCCGGGGTCAAATCGAATGTGCTCAATCTCGACTACATTGGAATTCGACTTGCGCACAGCCTCCAGTAATTGCGCTAATGAACCCGGTTTATCAAGTACCCTCACTCGAACCGTCAAGAAGCGACCCGCGGCCGCCATGCCAAACCTAATGATGCGCATGAGCAGCAGCGAGTCGACATTTCCGCCACTAATTACCACGGCAACAGGGGGTTCGAAATCCTGCGGGCGCGCAAGTACAGCTGCAGTAGCCGCTGCACCTGCAGGTTCAACAAGTAATTTCGCCCGCTCGAGCAGCATCAGAACTGCACGAGCGATCTCACTCTCTGAAACTGTGATGATTTCGTCAACTAGATTCGAAATGATCGCAAATGGCACCGCGACTGGTCTACCAACAGCGATGCCGTCTGCCATGGTGTTCATCGTGGGCAATGCAATGGGTGCGCCCGCTTTGAGTGAGGCTGGATAAGCAGCCCCTTGCTCCGCTTGTACACCAATGACCCGAACCTCAGGCCGTACTGACTTGATTGCTAGCGCCACCCCCGCGAGTAGGCCACCGCCGCCCGTGCAGACGACAACTGTTTTCACATCGGGCAGCTTCTCGATAATTTCTAGCCCGAGAGTGCCTTGGCCGGCAACTACATCAGCATGGTCGAAAGGATGAATAAGTACCGCCCCGGTGCGTCCGCTGAATTCGCGTGCCGCCTCAAGTGCGGTATCGATTGTCGGACCAGCGAAGTAGACATCAGCACCGTAACCTTTGGTGGCTTCAATTTTCGGAATTGTCGCTC
>JBAXHK010000347.1:0-2293 GCA_037138935.1 Actinomycetes bacterium | reverse complement strand
CTGATGTGTATCGAGCCGACATGTCTTCCCACGAAAATGAGCCGTCTTGACCAAACGCAATGGCGCGCAAGAAGTAGTACCGGAAAGCATCGGATCCGAAGTGATCGATTATCTGACTCGGAGCGATCCCGGTTAACTTGCTCTTGGACATCTTTTCGCCACCGACTAAGAGCCAGCCGTGCGCAAATACTTTGTGAGGTAACGGCGCCCCCGCTGCCATCAACATCGCCGGCCAGTAGACCGCGTGGAAGCGCAGGATGTCTTTTCCAACTAGGTGCACGTCGGCGGGCCAAGTCTTGGCGTACTGCTCACCTTCAGGTGACGAAGGGTCAGTGCCATAGCCAACCGCTGTTGCATAATTCAACAGCGCATCGAACCAGACATAAATAACCTGGTTGGGTTCCCACGGAACCGGGATACCCCAGGAAACACTCGAGCGAGACATTGAAATATCAGCTAGCCCACCACGAATGAAGGACATCACCTCGTTGTAGGCACTTCGCGGCTGAATTGCTTCTGGATTAGCTTCATAGTGTGCGATGAGCCGCTCGGTAAATGCCGAGAGCTGAAAGAACCAGTTCTCTTCTTTTAGTTGCTCACATGGGCGGCCATGCACCGGGCAGATCTGCTGACCTTCGTACTCACCGGTACCCGGGGCTAAGTCAGCCGCAAACTTGAACTCCTCGCAGCCAACGCAGTAGGGGCCCTCATAGGGCGCCGAATAGACGAACCCGTGCTCGCGCACCTGCTCCCAGAACCGCTGTACGCGCTCTGCATGGCGTGGTTCGGTGGTGCGAATGAAGTCGTCATTTGCCGCATCGACAGTTTGCAGTACCGGCAGCCATTCGTTTTCGACCAAGTTATCGACCCATTGCTGCGGGGTTACTCCCCCGGCATCTGCCGCCCGCTGCACTTTGGTGCCGTGCTCATCAACCCCGGTTAGGAACCACACCTTTTCACCGCGCTGGCGATGCCAACGGGTCAGTACATCGCCCGCGGTGGTCGTGTAGGCGTGACCGATATGCGGTGCATCATTGACGTAATAGATAGGTGTCGTCAGATAAAAAGCCTTTTCAGCCCCACTTTCTGAGGCAACCGCAGACGACATAGTGCGATCCTACGGTTTGGCGTCCTTGTACTTGACTACCGCGTCGTACACCACCCGCCGTGGAATGCCGGCGGCCTTGGCCACTTCCGCAATAGCGGTGCGGCGATCGGCACCATGCCCCTCGCGGGCCAGTACCGCTTCGACTTGGGCCATTTCAGTATCGAGGCCCACCGCAGCGCGCCGCTCTTCAGCCGAAGCCCCAGAGACAACCACGGTGATCTCACCCCTTACCCCGAGCTCGGCCCACTGCACGAGGTCGCCCAAGGCGCCGCGCTTGACCTCCTCGTAGGTCTTGGTGAGTTCACGGCATACCGCCGCCTGCCGGCCACTACCAAGGCTCTCAGCAAGGGCCCGCAGCATCACCTCGAGTCGATGTGGGGCTTCGAAAAAAACCATCGTGCGCGGCTCGTCGATCAACTCGCGCAGCCGTGTCGAGCGCTCACCAGCCTTTCGCGGCAAGAACCCCTCGAAACAAAATCGGTCAACGGCTAATCCTGAAAGAGCCAGTGCGGTTAATACAGCTGACGGCCCCGGCAGCGCTGTGACATGCACACCGCGGGCCACCGCTTCGCTGACAACGCGAAAACCTGGATCGCTGACAACCGGCATCCCCGCGTCGGTCACCACAATTACTGTGCCACCCGCTGCCGCGATATCTACAAGTTCAACCGCGCGTTCGCGCTCATTGGCATCGTGGTACGAAAGTACGCGCCCAGATATCTCGACTCCGAGTGCCGAGACAAGGCGGCGTAGGCGGCGGGTGTCTTCTGCGGCTACCACATCGGCAGTAGCTAATAGGGCACGCAGGCGCGGGGATGCATCATGGTCATTACCAAGTGGTGTGGCCGCGAGCACTACCTGCCCGATCTTGGGCTCCGGCCCGGTGCCCGGATCCAGATTCGGTCCTTCATTACCGGTAGCCACCTGCATATCCTCCCAAATCAGTAATGACGCATACGATGACGCCCATGGCTGCGGTATCGGTGTCGGCGACAGCCCCCCGGCGTGACATTGAGTCCCTCCCCGACCGCCTTCGCCAGCCAATGCCCTCATCGGGCCTCAGGGGTTGGATCGGGCCACTGGCTGTCGGCCTTGTCGGGGCCATCTTGCGCCTTTGGGATCTTGGCCGGCCCCATGCTTTTGCATTCGATGAGACCTACTACCCCAAAGAAGCACTGTCACTAC
>JBAXHK010000346.1:0-2302 GCA_037138935.1 Actinomycetes bacterium | reverse complement strand
CGTCGAGGTAATGGTTGGTACTGATTCAATAAGCCAAGATGTTGATGCACTGGCGGCTTTGGTCGATCACTATCAATTACCTGTGCTTTCAATACATGCCCCGTGTCTGCTGGTAACGCAGCGCGTGTGGGGCACCGATTCATGGGGTAAATTGCGCAGGGCACAAGCCGTGGCTGAACTACTCGGCGCGTCAACTGTGGTGGTGCACCCACCATTTAGGTGGCAGCGTGAGTATGCGCGTACTTTCGTGGGCGGGCTGGAGGCCATGCGTAGTGAGACCGACGTGCAATTTGCGGTAGAGAACATGTTCCCGTGGCGTGCTGTTTCGCAAAGGTTGCCAGCCTATTCACCGGGCTGGGATATCCGCGACGAGGATTACCCGCACACCACCCTTGATCTTTCGCATACCTCCGTTTCCGGAAGCGATGCGCTGCAATTCGCTCGCGATCTTGGTGATCGACTCAGCCATCTTCATCTAGCCGATGGCAGTGGCTCAGTACGCGATGAGCATTTGGTGCCCGGCCGAGGTAACCAACCTGCTGGTGCAGTGCTCAGCCACTTAGCTACAACCGGCTTCGCCGGCTCGGTCATCGTCGAAGTAAGTACCCGGGGTGCAGGTTCACGTGAGCACCGCGAGAGTGATCTAACCGAGGCCCTTGCCTTTGCCAGGTTGCACCTGCGGAATTAGTTTCTCGCTGATCGCCCCTTAAGGCGCCACTGCGTTGCCGAAAATTGCGCAGGCGGGCAATTCATTGTCGGCGCTGGGCCCGGTACCTGCTCGAACCGTCATGGCTGGGCCTTGTACCTGCTCGAACCGTCATGGCTGGACCTTGTACCTGCTCGAACCGTCATTTATTGACGGTTTTTTGACGGTTTCAGCAGGTTAAAGAATCGGGCACTTGCTGAGCGGCGGTCACCACCGGCGCCCGATACGGTG
The DNA here is from genome assembly GCA_037138935.1 of Actinomycetes bacterium. Classification (GTDB taxonomy): domain Bacteria; phylum Actinomycetota; class Actinomycetes; order S36-B12; family S36-B12. Next base: position 1,365 of record JBAXHK010000346.1, on the reverse strand, counting down.
ATGGGTATGGCTGAGCCTGAGGTCACCTCATCGATTTTGGGCGCGGCTCGGGCGGTACTGGGCGCTCGAGGCTATGCCAACACCACCATCAAGGCGGTGGCCGCGGCGGCCGGAGTTGCCCCAGGGGTTGTTCGATCGCTATACGCCAACAAGGAGCAATTACTGGCAGCGGCTATCAGGGTGCCATTTGATCCGTCCGGCAGCATCCCTAAATTAATTGCTCCGGGTCTTGATGGCATGGGTGAGCGTTTGGTGCGCCTAACATTGCAACTTAGCGGCGATGAGAAAGTGCGCAAAGACGCCACCAATTTGGTGCAGTCGGCGCGCGAGTCTGTCGGAGTTGAGCAACTGCGAGTTCTTACCGACTATCTGCAGGCTACCTTGCTTGATCGGGTGGTCGGGGCAATTGGTGTTCCAGATGCGCGCATGCGAGGCGCTTTAATTACCGCGTACCTAGCCGGGGTGGCGGCCACTCGATCGATTTTGATTATTGAGCCACTGGCTTCAGCTACTGACGAGGTCATAGTGGCACTTGTTGCACCCACTATCCAACGACTACTCGACCCAACACAGCCACTTGCTGCCAAGGATGCAGCCGGGGAGCCATAAGGTCATCTGGTGCCAGTAGTTCGCAGTATCTTCGAGCAGATTGCCAAGAACGATGCCCTCGGGTCGTTCATAGCAGGTACGCCGGTTGGCCGCGAGTTCGTGCACCGGGTTGCCGGGGGTGAGCAAGTCGAAGATGTAATTGAAGCAGCGCAACTTTTGGCCGACTCTGGACGCCTCATTAGTTTGGAGCGTGCGGTCCGCGGCGACATCGAAGAGTCAGAGAGCGCCTTGGTCTTTGCCGACTACGCAATGGCCGTGAGCGCGCTAGCTTCAACATCGTTAGCTCGCATCTCCGAGGTGGCAATTCTCCCGGAGTTCATACTTGGTGGACGTTCCAGAGTCGCGCCGCTGAGGCAATTGTGCGCACAGGCGCAGGCCAGTCAAGTAGGTGTGATGATCGGGATGGGTCCCGCTGATTTGGTTGATGAGACGATTGATCTAGTTGGTGGATTACGATCTGAGGGCTTCGACGTCGGAGTGACGTTGCAGTCAGTGCTAAGACGTACCGAAATAGATTGCGAAACCTTCGGGGGTCGGGTGCGCCTTGTTAAAGGGGCACATAGCTCTGGCTCACTTGATCGATTCGGCCAGGCGATAGAAGTGGACAAATCTTATATCCGCTGCGCCAAAGCCCTGTTGAGAGCAAATGCTGAATCTGGTTTTGCCACCCATGACCCCCGCCTAATTGAGATCATCCAGACGGTCGCTGCTCGGCTTCATCATGTTGATGGGCATCGTGACCAAAAACTCGATTCT
>JBAXHK010000345.1:0-2303 GCA_037138935.1 Actinomycetes bacterium | reverse complement strand
ACCGAGTGCGAGCCGATCAGATGGCGCTGAACTTACTGGGGTAGCAATATCAATACTGGGCATCTCATTGTCCTTCCCGAAGGGGTAGCGGCCCGCGGATGAGCCACTACCCAATGGGAACACCGAACCCGGCAAAAGGCAATAGCAAAACGCCAAACAACTCCCGGTGACCGAAAGTAGCTAACGAACCTAACTGGGCCGGCGTGCTGGAGCGATGAAATCTTTGATCGCCGGTGCCGTGCCTGCTGGTTGTTCCGCGATACTGAGGTGGCCGGCGCCGGCGATTTTCACCTCTTGGCCGCGGCGCAGCACTTGCAACATGGCGATCTGGTCAGCCTCGGGGCTCAGCGTGTCACCGGTACTCCAAAGTATGAGCACCGGGGTATCAAGTGCACCAAGTGTTGTGAATGATTCTACTCGATCGGCCATCGCCTGCTGATACCAAGCAACTGCCTTTGGGCCGGCATCATCTAGCCAAGCTGATACCTGCTCAACTACTTCTGGCCGGGTCTCACCGGTCACCTGCTGAGCAACGTCGCACGTTACGGCCAATTTCATCGGGAGCGATTGGGGCGCAGCAACCTTGAATGAGAATACCCCTTATTCAAGGTTAGTGATATAACCTTGCATAAGGGGATTGGAGGTTAAAGGATGTCTCGACTTGTCGACTCCCTCTGGGAGGGGTCTTCAGAGGCCCACGGCCCTCGCCGGACGCGCCAGTCGTGCCGGTACCAAGCGTATGTCCCCGACGGACTGGCCGCTGCGCAGCTCAAACTCGAGAGTGACCTCGCTGCTGATCTCGTCGATGCCGAAGTTGCACTCGCGTCCTTCGATACACGGGCCACGGCCCGCGGCGACCTCGAGCAGCTCGCCCGTTTCCTCCTTCGAGCTGAGGCAGTCGCTTCGTCGAAGATCGAAGGTCTCACGATCGGCTCGCGAGCCCTGGCCCGGCATGAGGCGAGGATTGCCCACGGTGAGCCCTCTCGAGATGAGACAGCTGACTCCGTGCTGGGCAACATTGAGGCGATGCGTATGGCTGTCGACGACATTGCCAAGGTGCCAGAAGTGAATGCCGATCACGTCCGAGCGCTGCATCGCGCGCTCATGGACAGCTCGCCCAACCCTGAACTGGGTGGAGTCGTTCGAACGACGCAGAACTGGCTCGGCGGGAACAACTTCAACCCGTGCGACGCCGACTTCGTCCCCCCGCCACCTGAATTCGTGGAGCCGCTACTCGAAGACCTCTGTGACTTCATTAACCGCGACGACTTGCCAGCGGTCGTTCAGGCCGGTCTGGTCCACGCCCAGTTCGAGACGATCCATCCGTTCTCCGATGGCAACGGGCGCACTGGCCGTGCGCTGATTCACGTCACCCTTCGACGTCGAAACGCGGCCACCTCATTCGTACCGCCAGTCAGCTTGGCGCTGGCGACGAACAGTAGCGGCTATATCGGGGGGCTTACTGCCTTCCGATACGTCGGCGAACCGGGCACCAAGACCGCGGCTGTGGCCCTGTCAAGGTGGCTTGAAGTGTTCATCACTGCGACCCGAAGGGCAGTCGCAGATGCGGGTCGACTTGGTGAAGACCTCGCTGCACTCGAGTCGCAATGGAGAGCGGCAGTGGCATCACGACAAGGCAGCACCGCCGAGCGCGCGCTACCTGTCCTGCTCACCCATCCGGTGATCACCGTCGACGACCTCGCGTCGCTGACGGGTGTGAGCTTCCAAGCGGCCAACACTGCGGTCACGCGCCTGGTCGATGCGGGCGTGCTCACGTCCGCGGGCAGTGCCGCGCGAAATCGTCTCTTCGAAGCTCGGGATGTGTTCACGCTGCTGACGAAATACGAGAGGTCGCTGGCAACGTTAAGTGGTGACACACGTGCCGACCGGCCCGCCCGACCGGTACCCGACCGGTTGATCTAGCGCCGAAATCGCGCACTCGCGCATCAGGCGAGGAGTACGAAGGTGTTTGGGTTCTGGTAAGCCATTCCCACCCATGTCCGACGACGTGATCCAGTGCGGATGGCCGGGCCGACTTTCGACGAAGGCCCTGCTGCGTAAGCCCAGTCCTTCAAAGCCGATGTCTCGGAATGCGCAATCGGATTGACGTTGCCTGCACCGCCCTCGCCCAGAGTCTTTGCTTCACCCCTGGGCCGAACGATTCGTCCCACGTAGGTCCCAACTGACAAGCCCCAGCCATTTTGAGGTTGGGCTTGGGATGCGCGCGGGCACGAGCGGTCGCGAGCGGACTCATAATCCGTGGGTCGTGGGTTCGAGCCCCACCCGCCCCACCGTTAAAGGGA
>JBAXHK010000344.1:0-2304 GCA_037138935.1 Actinomycetes bacterium | reverse complement strand
CCTAGATCCATTTCTGTTGAATATTGCCCATACCATTGACCATACCCTCCTGGCCCCGGAGGCAACTACCGAGCAAATCGACAATCTTTGCGATGAGGCTCGGCACTATAAATTTTATTCCGTATGCATCCTTCCTCGCTGGATCGAACACGCAAAGAAACGCCTTGGTGGATCAAAAGTGAAAGTTGTGACCGTGATTAGCTTCCCCCACGGCAATGATCTTTCCACTTCCAAAGCCCTCGCTTCGCAACAGGCAAAGAATGTAGGTGCCGACGAAATCGACATGGTTATTGATCGAGGCGCCTTCCTTGCCGGTAATTACGGCCTTGTCAATGAGCAAATTGTTGCGGTGAAAGCCGCATGCGGTACCGCTCACCTCAAAGTAATTCTCGAGACCGGCGAACTACGCACCCTCGACAATGTGCGACGCGCATCATGGCTGGCGATGATGGCCGGCGCTGACTTCATCAAGACATCCACCGGCAAGGTGCCGGTTGCTGCAACCCCTCCCGTAACAATCGTGATGCTTCAGGCGGTTCGTGATTACTACGCACTAACCGGTACCCGAATTGGAGTAAAACCAGCCGGTGGCATCCGCACCAGTAAAGATGCCATCAAATACTTGGTACTCATCAAGGAGACCGCCGGGGAGGCGTGGCTAACCCCTGACCTATTTAGGTTCGGCGCATCAACGCTGCTAAATGACCTACTGCTGCAGCGCCAACGCATGGCAACCGGCCATTACTCGGGCCCCGACTACGTCACAATCGACTGACAGGAGCATCGGTGACTTTCGAATATGCGCCAGCCCCCGAGTCTCGGGCGATAGTTTCCATTGCCCCGTCCTACGGGCTATTTATCAATGGCGAGTTTGTTGACCCCACCAGTGGCAAGATGTTTAAGACGATCAATCCAGCAACCGAAGAAGTCCTAGCTGAGATAAGTGAGGCGAACCAAAGCGACGTTAATGCAGCGGTTAACTCGGCCCGGCGAGCTTATGACCGGATCTGGTCGGTAATGAGCGGCCGCGACCGGGCGAAGTATCTCTTTAGGATTGCCCGGCTGCTACAAGAGCGCGCCCGCGAATTCGCGGTACTTGAGACTTTGGATAACGGTAAACCAATTCGCGAATCGCGCGATATTGACGTACCACTGGCCGCGGCGCACTTTTTCTACTATGCCGGCTGGGCCGATAAATTGGAGTATGCGGGCCTAGGCCCAAATCCCGCGCCACTAGGTGTGGCCGGTCAAATCATCCCCTGGAACTTCCCGCTGCTGATGCTTGCCTGGAAAGTCGCGCCGGCCCTGGCATGTGGTAACACCGTGGTCCTAAAGCCTGCCGAAACCACCTCACTGACCGCACTACTTTTCGCCGAGATCTGCCAACAAGCAGATCTACCTCCTGGGGTGGTAAATATCCTCACCGGTGCCGGCGATACCGGCCGCCTGATTGTCGAGCACGATGGCATTAATAAAATTGCTTTTACCGGGTCTACCGAAGTCGGAAAGTCGATCCAGCGCGCCTTAGCAGGTACGAACAAGAAACTGACACTTGAACTAGGTGGCAAAGCTGCAAATATCATCTTCGATGATGCACCTATTGATCAAGCAGTCGAAGGCATAGTCGATGGTATTTTCTTCAACCAAGGCCATGTGTGCTGCGCTGGGTCGCGTTTACTCTTGCAGGAGTCGATCGCCGAAGAAACCATCGAAGCCCTCAAACTCAGGCTCCAAACCCTGCGCCTTGGTGATCCCCTCGACAAGAACACTGACATCGGTGCAATTAACTCGCGTGAGCAACTCGACAAGATCGAAGAGTTGATTAAATCCGGTGACGCCGAAGGCGCCGAACGCTGGACCGCCCCCTGCGAGTTACCGAAACAGGGCTGGTGGTGCGCACCAACGGTCTTCACCAATGTCACCCAGGCCCATCGCATCGCACGTGAAGAGATTTTTGGCCCGGTACTTTCGGTACTTACTTTCCGCACCCCCGATGAGGCTGTTGAGAAAGCGAATAACACCCCATTTGGTTTATCGGCCGGGATCTGGTCTGAAAAGGGCAGCCGCATCCTTTTGATGGCGAACCAACTACGTGCCGGTGTGATCTGGGCTAATACCTTTAACCGATTTGATCCGACCAGCCCATTCGGGGGTTACAAGGAATCGGGCTTTGGTCGCGAGGGTGGTATCCAAGGCCTTAGCGCTTATCTGCAATCCGCAAATGACAGCGACGATCAGGCGAGGGGTATGTCATGAATGATCGCGTTGAAGTACGCAAGACGTACAAACTTTTCATTGGCGGTG
>JBAXHK010000343.1:0-2307 GCA_037138935.1 Actinomycetes bacterium | reverse complement strand
ACAATCCGCACAAATGATCTAACAACAAATGGCAACAAGATGGCGGCGATGACCGTGCCGATTCGACCACTTGATAGGGCGCCGGTGAGCGCCGGTACCAGCGCATACGCGGCAGCCGCCCAAATACGGACCGCACGACCTGCGATCAGCCCCCGCGTAGCGAAATACATGCTCCATGCGACAAGTGGTATCGAGAGCACGACGATGACCGTCACGGCCAATTGCGCTTTACCTAGGAGCAAAAATGCTAGACCGAATATCAACATCAGGTACGGTGCTGCCGGCGCAGTTGATCCGGGGCCAATATTGTGCCAAGCCTCGCTATAGGTGCCCCAAAGGTCACTTGCGCCCGGTAAACTCGGTAGCAGTGCACCGCCTTGCAGGACACCGTCGCCCCACCACATGTTACGCATCGCTATCAGCGCGAAGAGTGTCAACACGAAAATGAAGAGCACACTTGGTCTGATTAGTGCCCGCCTAAATAAGCTCGGCCCTGATGAATCCAAATAGGCCGCATCGTCATCAACTGGCCCAGAATCAAGTGCACTGACTGAGGCACTGAGTGCGGCGCTACTAGTAGTTGCGATCCCGGCCATGAGTTCAAGACCCTGACGCAGTTGCGCCCAAGCACTTGGACGCAAAGACCGGATCACCGAGTAAGGCTCGGTCGCAGTTCGGGCACTAAGCCGGCGCGAGGCACGTAGGCGAGCCGGGTGTAGTGCGACATCAAGTACGGCGCCGACTTCATCACGAGCCGCATCAAAATCTTTACCTAGCAGGTACACGACCGAACGCACCGCGCTGACGACAAGGAGGCGCAATGCAAGAAATGGACTCGCGACTACCGAGGTATGCGCGAGCAATACGTGCACCGCAGCCTCCCGGTCAATGCGATGCGGGCGCGGGGCAAAGTCTTCGGCTCGGCGTCCGTGCGCCGCCGCCTCCCGGTGATGAAGAACCGCGTCCGTCGCAATCAATACCCGTTCACCAGCTAGGTGGGCGCGCCAGCAAAAGTCGACATCGTCACGAAATAACGGCAAGGCGCGATCAAATCCATCGAGGCGCTGCCAAACCTCGCGGCGCACCAACATGCCAGCCGAGCTAACAGCCAAGACATCGCGTACCCCATCGTGTTGGCCTTGGTCATGCTCCCGACGCTCCAAGCCCGTATACCGACGCCCCGAGCTCGTGATGCTGACACCAACTTCGAGCAGCAATCGCCGGTCGTGCCACCCGAGAATCTTCGGGCCAAGAATTGACGCGCTCGGATTGTCATCAGCCGTGTTGAGTAGTGCCTCAAGACAGGCAAGGTCAGCGGCGCTGTCATCGTGCAGTAACCAAAGCCATTCAACAAGTTCTTCAACCGGCTCATCACTTGGTGCAACCCGCACTTGACCAACGTGGGCCACTCCCGCACGAACCGCGTCGCCAAAACCCAGCTTGGATTCAGCGGCCACCACCCGATCTGAGCCAAATGCGGCGCGAAGTTGACTCAGGCTGCCATCGGTAGAACCCGTGTCGACGCCGACGACGGCCTCGGGAGGGCGGGTCTGCGCAGCAAGGTTTGTCAGTGCTGCGGGAAGCCAGGTCGCGCCCTCGTGGCTAACGAGTACCGCAGTTACATGATGGTGGCGGCGCGGCAGCCCGGGCACGTACGCGACTTCAAATTCGTCTTCAATGCTGAACCACTCGGTGGTCAGCTCGTCGGTGCCACCGGCCTCGCCGCCAACTTGGTTTTCGTCCATCTGGCCCGCCACCTGCCCACTGTAACCGGCTACAAGTTTACAGCAGCAAAAGCAAATTTCGGCCGGTCAGCCGGCCCGCTTCTTTAGGCGACGCCGCTCACGCTCAGAGAGCCCACCCCAGATACCAAATCGCTCATCTTGTGCCAGGGCGAATTCGAGGCATTCGACCCGAACTTCGCAAGACAGGCAGACTTTCTTGGCTTCGCGGGTGCTGCCGCCCTTTTCGGGGAAGAAAGCCTCCGGATCTGTCTGCGCGCAAAGCGCAAGCCCCTGCCATGCCAGCTCTTCAACGTCAGTCAGTGGCACTAACACTATGTCGCTCACGCGAAGGACCTCCTTCACTTACGAAATCACGTGGTTACTTCTTCGTCACCCATATTGGGTGATGAGGAGTATTACACGGGTGTAATTCGCATAAGTCAAGTGAGATTGCGACATATCGGACAAGAAATTACCAAAATTCACCGAAAACGGCCGATTTTGTGCAGAATTCAAGTTTTTGCCCCCCTCAAGGGGCGTTGTAACGCCCTAAGTCCACCACGGCAAATACCCGATCGGAGCG
>JBAXHK010000342.1:0-2340 GCA_037138935.1 Actinomycetes bacterium | reverse complement strand
GGCACAAGTTAATGCTGGTCGCAAGAGGTTATTGCCTGACCTCGAGGATACTGACGAGCAGTTCTTGCAGGGGTTTATTTAGTCCTGCTTGCCGAGCCCGGGATCACTGAACCCTTCACGCTTATGGCTACCATCGCAGAATGGCTTATTGGCCGAATCACCGCAGCGGCATAGGTAAGCCTTGTCACCGGCCTTCAGGGTGCTGCCATCGGAGCCCTTGATGGTGGAGGGGCCGGCGACCTCAAGGGGGCCGTCAGCAAGGACATTAATTGTGACTTCAGATTCGCTCATGGGGCCATCTTGCACCATTGAGCTAAAGAGCACCCTTTTTGGTGAGCCAATTGAAGGCGAAGTACCCGGGAACTGTTGGGAGCCAGAAAGTTACCAGGCGAAATAGGAGTACTGCTGAGACTGCGATAACGCCGTCCAGCCCTGCTGCGGTGAGCCCGGCGGCTAGTGCAGCCTCCACGGCTCCTAGCCCACCGGGGGTTGGTGCGGCCTGGCCGATGGTGGCACCGGCGAGATAGACGACAGCAACAAGGGCAATGCTCAATTGACCGCCGAAAGCACTGACACTCGCGTACAGCACCCCGATGAACGCGAGATTGAGCAGCAAGATGCCGCCCACGCCTTCGATTAGTTTGCCGGGGCGCTGGGCCACGGTGACCAAGCGCGGGCCCACCTCTTTAAGGATTGGCCCGACGCGGGTGGTGATGAGTTTTCGCACGGCAGGCACTGCAAGTAACGCGATTGCGACAGCCGCGACCGCAATCACGGCAATGACAACAATCCTTGGTGGGTTGAAAGTTAGGTCCGATTGAGTTCCGGCGGCGATGCCGAAAATAAAGAGCAGCAAGATATGTGAAACAAATGCCATCACCTGAGAAACACCCACACTGGCTGCAGCAAGGGCTGGATGCAGCCCGGCTTTTTGCAAGAAGCGCATATTAATTGCGACTGAGCCGAGCGTGGGGGGAGAAACCAAAGTGGCAAAGGCGCCGGCTAGTTGCGCAAGCAAAGTTCGATGGATAGGTATGCGTTCGGGCACGAACCCGGTTAGTGACCAAACGGCGGCGATGAAAGTGACGAAGCTCAAGACCAGCGAAAGGAGAACCCAGCTCCAGTTTGCGGTGCTGAATAGATGTGCAAGATCAACTTGAGCCAATTGCGAAAGCAAGATGTAACCGGCGATAGAGCCGACGATGATCATTAGCAAAGTGCGCGGGCGCACCCGCTCCAACTTGATCTGCTCGATTTCGCCACCTTGGCGCAGGCCGAGCAACATATCTCGCAAGCTGACGAGGATCTGCCGGTTCTTTCGCACGGCCTTACGGGTCATCCCCGATAGGGCAACCGGCTGCAGGGCGGGCAGGGCCCGGGTTAACCCTTCGACACCGAGTATTTGCCGCCCGGTTTCGACGGCGCGCTCAACGCTGGTGAGCAGGGAAAGCGTGCAGAGCAACTCGGCGAGGTCGATGCGCTGGGCCACATCACTTGCGGCAATTGAGCCGCCGCCATGGCCGACGATCCAGATACTGCCGTCGGTTGCGCGCAGGAGGTGATCAGCCGAAAGGGCACGGTGGCTGCTTTGGTGTTCGTGCAAGGTGCGCACGGCACGCCAAGCCCCTTGCAGATCACTATCACTCAAAGCACCGCCGGGACTAGCCTCGTTGATATCCGTGAAAAGTTGACCCTCTATATATTCGTAGGCAAGCAGACTTGAGTCTGGGCCAACTTCAGTTGTCAGCAGCAGGCGTGGAGTTGGAACCCCGGCCGCCTGCGCGGCAAATGCGATTAGGGCCGCGTTATCTAAGGTCCGGCGCATGTTAAATGCCCCGGTGCCCGGCTCATCACGTAGGCGCAGTGCCTTCCAAAATGCCGAGACCAAACCGGCGCCTTCAAGGTCGCGGTCGAGCACATTGATCCGTAACTCGGCACCCGAGCGAGTAACAGCCCGGTACCTGCGGCCTCGGGAAGTAGTTGTTTCGGCGGCAAGTGAAATAAGTGGATAGCCACCGCGGGCGAGGGCGCCGGCGACTTCTTTCCCGGTCGGGCGGGTAGTGGGTGTGCCGAGCGCGTAGCGGGTAAGTAACCCGATGGCCCAGCCCAAGGTGATACTGACACCGACACCGGCCAGGGCGATGCCCGAACTTAAGACCGTGACAATGATGACCGAGCCGATTACCAAGTAGCTAAAAATGTTCCAGGGGCGAAGTGCCAGAAGGCGCGCCACGGTGATGAAGGCGATCAGCCCAGCCAGGATCGGGGCGGTGGAAGCACTGTCTGGGCTGGTTGATCCAGCCAACGCCACCAGTAATCGCGGGACACCACTGCTAGATA
>JBAXHK010000341.1:0-2342 GCA_037138935.1 Actinomycetes bacterium | reverse complement strand
TTGGTCGCCAAGGAAGCAGCAACAAAAGCCCTAGGGGTAGGCCTAGGGGGAGCGGTAGCAAGGTGGCCGGTGGCGTCAGTTACCGCGCTGGCTGAGGGTTTATTGGTTGAGGTTTATTCGGCAAGTGACGCAGGTCTGGTGCTGCCGGTGCTGGTCTTGCACCCATTAGATACGGTGCTCGGCATCTGTTACGTAGCCCCTGACATCGACGCGGCGTAGTAGAGCTATGTCTGTAGCTGAACTTGCTGCCCTAAAAGCACGTTGGAATGACGTCCTGTTCAACTTGGAATCTCAAAGTCGGGTGGCATGGCTGCTCTATTTCGATGCTCGGTTGGTCTCTTTCGATGATGAGGTGCTGACGATCGACTTCTCCGACCCCCAACGCTTTGATCAAGACCAGACGTACCCAATTAATACGGACGTGCGCCATCGTGATGCGCTGCTCGCCGCGGTGACGGCTGTCACCGGCCAGGTGATCACCCTTCGGATCGTGTGAGTGTTGCGTTGCTAAGTGTTCTCACGGTTAACGTAAATGGCATCCGCGCAGCGCATCGGCGCGGTGGCCTAGCGTGGCTGGCCGAAGCAAAGCCGGATGTGATTTGCCTCCAAGAGGTGCGGGCGACCCACGAGCAGTTACATGCCACCCTCGCCGACTCACCATTGCAAGGTTGGAATGTCGCACACGCACCGGCGCCGCAACTTGGTCGAGCGGGAGTTGCGATCTTGACCCGAAAGCAGCCCACCGAGGTGCGCGAGGTGATGAAAGATCCGGTGCTCGGTAATTCTGGCCGTTGGGTTGAAGTCGACCTCGATACCAAACAAGGCCCGCTAACGGTGGTTTCGGTTTATGTGCACACCGGTGAAGCTGAAACTCAGAAGCAAGTTGATAAGTATGAGTTCTTGGAGGCCATGGATACTCGCCTTAAGGCTTTGCGGGCACGAGCTACTCGAAGTGGTGGGGAGGTTGTCGTTTGCGGTGATTTCAATATTGCCCACCATGAAGTCGATATCAAGAATTGGCGCGGTAACAGAGGTAACGCGGGGTTCTTAGTTGAAGAGCGCGAATACCTGGACCGATGGTTCGAAAAACAGTGGGTGGACCTTGGTCGCACCCTTGGTGGTGACGGCCCCGGCCCCTACACCTGGTGGTCATGGCGAGGGCGCGGCTTCGATACCGATGGGGGCTGGCGCATCGACTATGTGATCGCGACCCCGGGCTTAGCCGCGCGCGCCACCGCCGCCGTGGTCGGCAAGGCACCGACTTATGCAGAGCGGTGGAGTGATCACGCGCCGCTGACGGTGACTTTCAATTCGTAGCGGCCCAAGCCTGCTGGGCGACCAGCTCAGCTACAAGGGTTTCGGTTAGCAGTTTGACGTCGTCGTTTTCATCACCGCGGTAGCGCAGATTCAGCGCGGAGCCGGGCACATCTTGACCTACGGCAACCAAGGTGCTGCCCCGCTCGGTAACCCACCGCAAAAGTTCTGGCTCCCATTTCGACCCGGCCAGAAGCAGCATGCGGTAGTCGGTGCTCTTCGTTAGGTAGACATCGACATGGCTCCAGTCACCGGTTTCACAAGCAACCGATGGGAGCATTGGCCCTTCGCGCAGCATCAGCGCGGACTGCTGGGCGGAACTGAAGCGACGAGCCGGTGCGACAACGTGGGTACCTTGCGGCCCGAGTATGAGTTCACTGACTTGTGGTAACCAGATGTCGCGACTTTGTAGGAGGTCATCGGTGGCTTCGGCACTTGCTCTTATCAGTGAAGGAACATCAAGGCCGCCTACCAGTTGCGATTGCAAATCCAGCAGTAGTGCCAGAGTGTGTTGGAAGGAACGGCAGGCAACGCCACCCTCCTCGCTTGCTGCGTGCATCATGACAACCGTCTCGGCGCCCTCGGTGATTTTCGAATCAGCCGTATTGGTCACCGCAATGATTCGGCATTGGTTTTGATAGTGCTCTTGCGCGGCCAGAGTTTCGATAGAGCCACCGGAGGCTGATACGGCGATCACTACGGTCTCGCTGGTGGCTTTCGGTAGCAGGTCGCTACTGGCGAGCTCGGCAACCGCGTTGATACCGAGGGCTCGCAACCTGCTGGCAGCAATGTTGTTCGCATAATGCGATGAGCCCATGCCGAGGAATACCAGATGATTCGCCTGGGTGAGAGTCGGCCAAGGGTGCTCATCGGCTAGTCGATCAGCGAGAGCACGGAGCGCTGCTGGCTTTCGCGCCAGGTCTTTGGCGAAGAGTTCGGGATTCATGCCGGGGTTTCCAATCGATCCAAGAGGGCGGGCAGTGCCGCATCTGGAACATATCGCCAATGCGGCAGATGTTTAACGGAGT
>JBAXHK010000340.1:0-2348 GCA_037138935.1 Actinomycetes bacterium | reverse complement strand
ACGAGGATCGCGCCGTCCATCTGGGCCGCACCGGTGATCATGTTCTTGATGTAGTCAGCGTGACCTGGGCAATCCACATGTGCATAGTGGCGGGCTTCGGTCTGATATTCGACGTGCGCGATCGAAATCGTGATACCACGCTGGCGCTCTTCGGGCGCCTTATCGATCATGTCGAATGGCGTGAACGGGTTCACGTCTGGGTACTTGTCATGCAGCACCTTGGTGATCGCAGCGGTCAGCGTCGTCTTGCCATGGTCAATGTGACCAATGGTGCCGATGTTGACGTGCGGCTTGGTGCGCTCAAACTTGGCCTTCGCCATTTGAGTTCTCCCTTTTCGTAATGCCGTCCGGCGTTGTCGCGGATCGGTGGTGTGTTCTTGTTTATTTGTTTTTCAGTGATCCGCGACTATTCGCCGCGAGCCTTCGCGATGATCTCCAGCGACACATTTGAAGGAACCTGTGCGTAGGAGTCAAACTGCATGCTGTAACTCGCTCTGCCTTGGGTGCGGCTGCGCAGATCTCCCACATAGCCGAACATCTCGGACAATGGGACCAATGCCGCTACGACACGAGACCCTGAGCGCTCCTCCATGGACTGGATTTGTCCGCGGCGAGAGTTCAGATCGCCGATAACATCACCCATGTAATCGTCAGGGGTGGTGACTTCGACGGCCATTATCGGCTCGAGCAAGACCGGGCCTGCCCTACGAGCCGCATCCTTAAACGCCATCGACCCGGCGATCTTGAATGCGAGTTCAGAGGAATCGACGTCGTGGTAGGCGCCGTCGGTAAGGGTGACTTTCAAGTCCACCATTGGGTAGCCGGCGAGCACGCCATGATCCATGGCCTCTTGGCAGCCTGCATCGACCGAGGGGATGTACTCGCGTGGGATGCGCCCGCCGGTGACCTTGTTCTCGAAGGTGTAGCCCTCTTCATTGGCACCCTCGGCACCAGCGTTCGGGGCAATGTCGATAATTACGCGCGCGAACTGACCTGAACCACCGGTTTGCTTCTTGTGGGTGTAGTCGATCTTCTGCACGGATTTCGTGATCGTCTCACGATAGGCAACCTGTGGCTTGCCGACATTTGCCTCGACGCTGAACTCACGACGCATGCGGTCAACTAGCACCTCGAGGTGAAGTTCGCCCATCCCACCGATGATGGTTTGGCCGGTCTCTTCATCGGTCCGGACGTGGAAAGTTGGGTCCTCTTCGGCGAGGCGCTGAATTGCAACACCCAGCTTGTCTTGGTCACTCTTCGTCTTGGGCTCGATGGCCACCGAGATCACCGGAGCCGGGAAGGTCATCGACTCGAGGACCACCGGATTACTTGGGTCACACAAGGTCTCACCCGTCGTGGTGTCTTTTAGGCCCATGACCGCGACTATGTCTCCGGCACCTACCGAGTCTATTTCTTCACGCTTATTAGCATGCATTCGATAAATCTTGCCGATGCGCTCCTTGCGGTCCTTGACACTATTCAGCACCGCGGTGCCGGTATCGAGCCGGCCCGAGTAAACCCGCAGGTAAGTGAGCTTGCCAAGGTGAGGGTCGGTCATGATCTTGAAAGCGAGGGCCGAGAAGGGCTCCTTGTCATTGGGTTGGCGCTCAATGACGATTTCGCTGTTACCCGGCTTAGTGCCAGTAATTGCGGTGACATCAAGGGGGCATGGCAGGTATGCAATAACCGCATCGAGCATGGGCTGCACACCCTTGTTCTTAAACGCCGACCCGGTCAGGATTGGGGTGAGCTTGTAAGCCAAAGTCGCACGACGGATTGCCGCCTGCAACTCCTCGACCGTGAAACTCTCGCCCTCAAGGAATTTCTCCATGATTGCGTCATCGGCTTCCGATAAAGTCTCGAGGAGTCTCTCGCGATATTCAGTAGCTTTATCAACTAGGTCGGCAGGGATCTCTTCCACCTCGTAGTCATCACCCTTTTGGGTCTCGCCCCGCCAGGTGAGCGCCTGCATGGTAATCAAATCAACAACCCCGAGGAAGTCACCCTCACTGCCGATTGGGAGTTGAAGAACCAGCGGGGTCGCGCCGAGCCGGCTGACGATCATGTCAACGCACATGTAGAAATCTGCTCCGGTGCGATCGAGTTTATTGATGAAGCAGATACGCGGCACGCTGTATTTATCGGCTTGGCGCCACACCGTCTCAGACTGCGGCTCAACGCCGGCAACACCGTCGAACACGGTAACCGCGCCGTCGAGCACGCGCAGTGATCGCTCAACCTCGACGGTGAAGTCGACGTGGCCCGGGGTATCGATGATGTTGATGGTGTGGTCTTTCCAGGTGCAGGTTGTTGCGGCCGAGGTGATCGTGATGCCGCGCTCTTGCTCC
>JBAXHK010000339.1:0-2356 GCA_037138935.1 Actinomycetes bacterium | reverse complement strand
TTGCACCGTGCCGCGTACAGTTGACAAAGCCCTTGACGTGATTACTTCTACTTCATGCGCCTCCGGCTTGCGCCCTTCAACTTCAGTGAAGCTAGTAATTTGTTGATCAATTACTGCATTCATGAACATCGCCAAGATCGCCGGTGCCGGGCCATTGATGGTCATTGAAACGGAAGTCGTAGGTGAACATAAGTCGAACCCCGCGTACAGATCGCGCATGTCATCAACGGTTGCAATTGACACACCCGAAGTACCGACCTTGCCATAAACATCGGGCCTAGGTGACGGGTTACGCCCATAAAGGGTGACCGAATCAAATGCCGTCGAGAGTCGGGTCGCTGGCTGCCCCGCACTTAATAAATGAAAGCGCCGGTTAGTTCGATGGGCATCGCCTTCGCCGGCGAACATGCGAGCCGGCGCCTCCTCGGTGCGCTTGAACGGGAACACCCCGGAGGTGAAGGGGAAGTAACCTGGCAGATTTTCAGCCCGAATGAATCGAACTAGTGCACCGTCTTCGTCATCTCGCGGAAGCGCCACTCGCGGGACTTTGGTGCCCGAGAGCGTTGTTCGCGTCAATGGCGTTCGGACCTCATTACCGCGAATGACGTAAACCTGCTCATCGCCGATATAGGTGTCGCGTAGTGCTGGCCAGGCCGCTAACTGGGCCTGCACTTCTGGAGCAAACTCCATTTTGGTCTCATCCAATACCGAAGACACCGCTAGCGCCGGTACTTCATCACCCTTAGCCGCTAGTAATTGGCGCGTAGCACTTAGTTGTTGCACCGTCCGAGCGGTGGCGGAATGGCGTTCAGTGGCAGCGTGATAACTTCGAACTGACTCGGCGATTTCGGCCAAGTAACGCTCCCGGCCTCGCGGTAAGACCCCGCTAAGCTCGGTCGAGGTTTGGCCGGTTACCGCAGCAAGCACCCCATCGAATTTGCGCAAGCCCTTTTCAGTCAACATACCAATCAAGAACTGATACAGGGCCGAGACCCCATCGTCGTTAAAGCGAGCAGCACTGGTACCAAAGACCGGCATCTGCTCCCACGGGGTACCGAACGCACCTCGGTTCCGGACTAGTTGCCGTGCGACATCGCGCCGGGCATCTTCAGCCCCACGGCGCTCATACTTGTTCACCGCTACCACGTCGGCGAAATCAAGCATGTCAATCTTTTCGAGTTGCGAAGCAGCACCATATTCAGGAGTCATTACATAAAGGGAGGTGTCGACAAAAGGAACTATGGCCGCGTCACCTTGCCCGATGCCTGGGGTCTCGACAATGACAAGGTCGAAGCCAGCCGCCTTACACGCTGCGATGATGTCGGACAGCGCGGCCGGGGTTTGCCCACCTGAATCGCGAGTGGCAAGGGACCTAAAGAAGACCACTCCTGGATCAATGCTGTTCATCCGAATGCGGTCACCCAGAAGTGCGCCGCCACCGCGCCGTCGCGTTGGATCAATTGCCAAGACCGCTATGCGCAATTTGTCTTGGCTATCGAGACGCAATCGGCGCACCAACTCGTCGGTCAGTGACGACTTACCAGAGCCGCCGGTACCGGTGATGCCGAGCACCGGGGTGTTGGTGGTTGCCGCGGCCTCGCGGATGCCATTGGCAAGGGCTTGATCCGTGTCCGATTCCAAAACAGTTATGGCACGAGCCAATGCGGGTATTGAGCCAGTGAGGATTTCATCGACGCCGATCGACCCAATAGTGAGCTCACGATCACACTCGGCCACCAATTTATTTATCATCCCCGGTAAGCCAAGGCGTTGGCCGTCCTGCGGGCTAAAAATATGTACCCCGATTTTCGAAAGCAACTCAATCTCTTCAGAGATAATTACCCCGCCGCCGCCGCCATAAACTTTCACGTGACCGGCTCCGCACTCCGCTAGCCGCTCAACCAAATACGTAAAGTACTCAACGTGCCCGCCTTGGTACGAAGAAACCGCGACACCTTGAACGTCTTCTTGCAGGCAAGCGGTTACCACGTCCTCGACACTGCGGTCATGCCCTAGGTGAATAACTTCGACGCCCTGTGATTGAAGTAGGCGCCGCATAATGTTGATTGCCGCGTCATGACCATCAAATAGGCTCGCAGCGGTGACAAATCGCACGGGGTGCGTAGGCACATGCAAGGCAGAGGTCGACATCTACTGGCTCCTTGACATTGGTGGTTATCACCACTCTGGCATTCATTGAAACTATGTCAGATACGAGGACATCCTACTAAATCTTGCCAGACCCGGACACCGGGCGGGCCACGACCATACGATGGCCCCCTTGAACGTTCCCACCCCAAGGCTCGCAGCCGATCCGATCGCTGAAGCCCACCGGCAATGGGTAGCCCACGGCTGG
>JBAXHK010000338.1:0-2362 GCA_037138935.1 Actinomycetes bacterium | reverse complement strand
CCCACAATCCCGAGCCGATAACTATGCCATTTGAACTCACTAAGCCGACGTGTTGGCCGATCGCGCACGAGCCCGTAGGTCGATCCACCACGAGCAATTGCTGGTCTGACTCACCAGGTAGTGCATCAATTGACGCATTAGCCAATTCATTCCACCCAGCCGGTACCGGCGCGTCAATTAGTGCGGGGTCGATGCCAATCGCGAATGGATGTTCCGCATTGGGTGGTGACAAGTCTTCGGCTAACCAAGGTGACGGCTCCGATTTACCGGAATAGACCCATGGTGTCATAACCCCACCGTATGCAACTGTTGTAAAGACCGGGCCGGTTTTTGGAGCCTGGCCCAAGTCTGGTGACAAAATAAATTCCGTCGCGGTCGTCGCGAGCGCCGCATCGACCACTGTCTGGGCAATTTGCCCGGTAGAGCGGGGTTCGGAAACCGTCTTCGAAGTTGTCTGATTCGGGGCTTTAATCAAGAGTGGCACGTGCGCAACTTCAGCCCATAGCTGTTCGTCGGTATCCCCCAGACGTCGATCACGGGAGACGGTTATCCCGGCGCCATGATCAGCCGTGATGATGATCATCGTGTTCTCAAATAGTCCGTCGGCTTTGAGGGTTTCAAGAAGTTCACCCAGTTGGCGATCGAAGTCAACCGCTGAGTTCGCGTAAAGCCTTCGTTCCATTGATTGCAATTCCGGCGACGTATAGAGGCCATTTTCGTCGCTTCCAACCATGTGCGCACCCTCCACCACCGGGACTCGGGAGGGATAGATCTCCTTGCCCTCGCGGTCGACCGACCAAGGAGCGTGGGTACGAATGCTGTGCCAAAAAGCGAATAATGGACCACTCGAATTGTCTGAGTGGGCGCGGCCTATTCCGTCAATTACCTTTCGGACTGAGTTGCCTTCAGCGTTGTCACCAAACTCATCACCACCGCTCCAGAAATCACGCCATTTACCATCGAGTGAGGGAAATGCACTCGAAAATGGTGGGGCCAACGCGGTGCGTCCAGCAACCGCGGCGGTGTCCTTAGCGAAGTTTAAGTAGCGAACAAAAATATTCGAGTCTTGATCCGAGCCGGCGCTGGCACAGGCGGTGTTGTCGCATTCAAAGTGGTAAATCGGTGACTGCATCACCACCGAGTACTTCGCCGCCAAGCTCGGCACAATTCCGATGCCACTTCGCACCTTTGCCATGCGCTCGGCACCTTCACCTGCCACATCCGAAATACCAGCAAGTTGCGATGGCACGGCGTAATCGGTGTAATTCGCAGTCGCGTAAGCGTGGGTGTAGGTAGTCGCACTCTCTTGCAACTTGGCGAGATTCGGGAGTTCCTTGCGCACTAGGCCTTGTTCATCAAATGCCAGCGGGTACTGCAACTCGTCCGATATCACCCAGATGATGTTTGGCCGAGCATCCGTCTCCTGGAAAGTAAGTTCGGCGGCTGACGCATCACTTCCCACGGTAAGGCTCATGGCGATCGGGAAAAACGCAGCAACCGCCGCAAATATCACTAGTGCCGTGCCCATCATGATGCGACGGGAAAGCTGTGTGAGGAGTGCAGCAGTCAGCAAGCCCAGCAGCGGCCCGAGGAAAGGTGCACCGAGGCTAAATAAACGCAATCCGAGATTGCCGGCAAGGAACCAAGTGGTCAAGAACATCAGGGTTGAAGCCACGTAGTCAAAAGCCAGAGGCGTGGTTACTTTTCTAACAAGAGTCAATATTGCGAAGAGGGCAAGCCAAAGGACAACAAGGAACACAGCGAGCACCGCGAGCCAGGTGATTGGCGAGACACTATGTGCAGCGAAAAACACCGCATTGCTCGCGATCTTTTCATTGGCTGGTATTACAACCACCAAAATGAATGGCGCAACCAACCAGGCTGCAATATCGCGGGGGCTGTTATTGCGACGGGCCCCTATCCAAGAACTTAATGAATGCCGTGCTGCGCTCACTGCAAGTCCAGTTGATTCCACGCATTAACGACAACTCTGGTCGAGGAGGTAGTGCCAACGACCTCGACATCAGCGAATCTCGCCCTAAGCGCCTCAAGTAGCGCGTCGGTTGAATACTCACCCTGCCAGTTAGGGATCTGCGCGAGCAGGATTTTTACCTTCGCATCTTCTTCGTTTGCGAACTCGATCTGAACCGGAGCCCCGAAACGGGCGAGTGCATCTACCGCGAAACCCATTGGTGTGCCCTGGGTTATGACTACATGGTGGAGTACTGCTTGGCAGGTGATCGCAGTTGGGTGAACGCGCTCGATGAAGGCCGAAAACTCAGCGTCCAGAAGGCCGGTGGCCGGCATCAAATTGGTGATGTCACCGAGTATCGGCGTGACCCGGCCAACTAGGTCAGGGGTT
>JBAXHK010000337.1:0-2363 GCA_037138935.1 Actinomycetes bacterium | reverse complement strand
AGGATCGTCATGCGCTGACCGCGGCGAGCGACATCGTCCTGTCCTTGCATCGCAGCGAAGGCTTCGGCCTGGTCCCGGCCGAGGCGATGATGCTGGGCCGACCCGTCATCGCGACCGGTTGGTCGGGTAATATGGACTACATGGACCGGGACAATGCCGCTTTGGTCGGTTACCGCCTGGTGCCGGCCCATGACGACCGGTTGGTCTATCGCAGTGCAAGCTGGGCCGAACCCGACCTGGGCGATGCGGTGACGCATCTGCGGTTCCTTGCGGATAACGAAGCGGCGCGTCGAGGCCTGGGAGAGCGTGCGCGCTTGTCGGCCGAGCGAAGCTTTGGGTCGGAGCCGTTGCTGGCGGCGCTGCGGGGCGAATGTTGTAGTCAGCGAGAACGCTGGGCCACTTTGATCTGGCATTTGCAAAGTTAGGTAATAAGGCGGTTGAAACACCTGAGCTGGTGAAACCGTTGGGTCAAAGGGCACGATCCATACATCGGTACCGTTATAGAAAGTTGCCGGATCGGTGACGTGGTAACGGCTGAGGATGACCCGCTGCACCTTGAAGACGTCTTGCGGGTAACGCACATGATTCATTAATTCTGGTGACATGTCCGCGACCGGGCTAACAACACCCGGGAAGGCTTTCATCCAAGTTTGAAGTACTGGATCCTTCGGCTCCCAAGCGTAAAGTGTCACCGTGCCGTCGTAAGCATCAACAACTGCCTTCACAGAGTTGCGCATATAGTTCAGCTGATCTTGGGGCAGTAATCCAGATGGCACCGTTCGTGATCCGAATGAGTCACTTGTGGCATCGGCAAGGGATACGCGACTGGAGTATGGGTACTGGTTAGACGTCGTATAGGCATCAACCACCCACTTGATTCGGCCATCAGCGACAACCGGATACGGATCTTGATCCAAAGTGAGCCAGGGAGCGACTTTCTCAACTCGAGTTAGCGGATCACGGTCCCAAAGGATCCTCGAATCTGCGTTAACCAAGTCCGACAGCAAAATATTGCTATCTTGGAATTTAGTTGCGAAAACCAATCGGCCCAGAATCGAGCCCATTGGCACACCGCCGGTACCTTCGTAAGTATTCGTCTTTTGGCCGGTCGGGCTTGCATCGTCTGGGTAGTCAAGCTCGCGTGGCTCAGCACCGGCCGGAGCCCCGACGATGCTGTAACTGGGAGACAGCTCACCGAAGTAGACGCGCGGCTGATCAACCAGCAGGTCGCCCTTGGACGGGATCTCGCTCTCGAAGAAATCGGGCTGCCCATTGCCCAGCGCCGTGTTGTCGTAGGCAGACACAAATCCATATCCGTGCGTATAGACCGCGCGATCATTAGTCCAGTTGCGCTGACCATCAGGGATGCCGGCAAGATTAATTTCTCGCACTGCAACTACCGCACCACGTTGCTGCCCAGAAATATCGTATCGGTCAATATCAAGTTTGTTATTGAAAGAGTAGTAGCCACGGATCTGCTGCAACTGGTTGTAGGTCGGTGAGACCACTGCTGGGTCGAGAAGACGAATATTTTCCAGGGTGCCCTTGCTCGCCACGATCTCTTCTTGTGTGGGCGGATTTACGGTGCCGGCGTAATCGGCAACGGCCACATCCGTGATGCCGTAGGCATCTCGCGTGGCATTGATATTGCGCTCAATATAAGGCTGCTCTTTGACGAGCTCGCTCGGGCGGACGGTGAATTGCTGAATGATAAACGGGTAGAGCGCACCTACCACGATCGTGGTTAACAACATAAGCCCAAGGCCTAGGGTCGGAAGCACCCAAGACCGCCGGAAAATATTCACGATGAACAAAATCGCCACAATGATTGCTACGAAAGTCAAAATATTTAGCGACGGCAAGACCGCGTAAACATCGGTGTATTTAAGGCCCGTGAAACCGGTTACCAGCGCTTGGCTTTGGGTCGCCAGTGAGAAGCGATCAAACCCGTACGCCACCGCCTTCAGCAGCAAAATAATCGCGATGATTGTTGAAAGTTGCACCTGGGCTGCCGGGGTAGCACGGTCACCACGCGGCTGCACCCTCAGGCCTCCGTAGAGGAACTGCACCGCTACCGCGGTGACAAGTGACAACATGGTCACCGCGAAGCCGAAGTCCAGCAGGAAACGAATGAACGGCAAAGTGAAGGTGTAGAAAGATAAGTCCAAGCCAAATTGCGGATCGACGATTCCGAACGCAGTGGCATTACGCCAAAGCAAGAACGTGCCCCACTCAGAAGCTGCTGCCAATCCAGCCATCAAACCTAGGCCAGCGGCGGCAATTATCATGACCCGCTTGCGATATGGATCCAAACCCACCCGGTATCGCTCAAGGCTGGCTTGATCCGGTGTCAATCCGCGAAA
>JBAXHK010000336.1:0-2369 GCA_037138935.1 Actinomycetes bacterium | reverse complement strand
CGAAACCACAAGAGCTCCGACGAATTGATGGTCGGGTGCGGTAACCCGATGATGTGAACTACCAACGCTGTTCACCAGATGGTGCCGCACCCTGGTATCGCCAGAACCAGCGACCGCCTGCACCAACAACGCGGTGCCGGCGAATGGGTCGTTAACGATTGGTGCCAGCGCGGCCGGGGCGATAACTAAATCGGGGGCAACAAAGGCAACGGCATCGCCGGCCGCCCGCAACTTACGAGCAACATCACGAAGCACCTGTTCAGTGTTCGCGCCCGCGGGTACGAGCAATGCGGTCACGATGCCGCGGGTCGCTTTCGCGAAAAGCGCGATTTAGCGCCTGCCCTGGCCTGTTTCGCTAGTGCTTTCGCAAGCGACTTCGTGCTAGGCGCATCATGTGCTTCGCTGATTACCGCCACCAACGCTTGCACGGCTGCTTCTATAGGTATTGATTCAAGGTCGGTGACCCGCGGCGGTGAACTAGCACGCGCGCTAAGCGCATCGAGATTGCCAAGCACCTTCACGCCTAGCGCTGAAATAACATCGCGATCTTGCACACCGTGCGCCATCGCCGCATCAAGTGCCCAGTCAGGGGTATGGAGCCGGGGCTCATCAGCACCTGGCTCACGGCCTTCAACTAAAGCCATCGCAACTCCACGGCGGACCAGGCGCACATACTCAGTCCACTGCATCTTCATTTTGACTCGTGCATTGAGCCGCACCAATAATTCGGCTTCGGAGGCGGTCATCGACCTATTGGAGGTTAGGTCCATCCGTGCAGTGAGAACCTCAGGCGGTACTCCGATCAGTTGCGCGAAGGTGTGAAACATCGCGCTGCGGTCAACGTCTTCGAGCACCAGAACCGTGACATTCTGCGGCCCTACCGCTTCAGCCCATCTAGTCACCACCGCGCCATGATCGTGCCGGCGCCAAAACGTGGGCGACATATTTGAAGTGCCCGACTTTGCGAAAACATCTTCAAGCCACGGCTCGTACCCTTTAGTTAAGCCGTACTTCAGATATTGCTGCCACGATGAGGGCAATAAGCGCCCCAGATTACGCAAAGTCACGAGCACTTGTACGCGACCCGCACCTAAGTTACTGATTACGTCAACACACTTATCGGCATCGGCTTCGCAGAAGAACTCACTGCTAATGACAACTCGACCCTTCGAGTTAGATACCTGCCTAGCGAGTTCATCGAATTGCGACCGATCAACTACGGAGCCGCCGCGCTGGTTCCAGCCCCAAGTTCGCTGCAAGATGGCCAGGGCCGCCCGGTGCTGCGCCTGCGATTTACCCGGATAAAGAACGCCCCTACTGGCAAGATCACTACGCGCGTCAGCAAGTGCCGCTTGAATCGCAGTGGTGCCGGTTTTATGCACTCCAACATGGAGTAAAACCCCGTTCGCGGGGATAGCGAGGGCATCAGGCAAAAACTTGCCAGCTGACGTCGCCGCCGGGCCAATCGACATGCCACCACCCTACGGGCTAGAAGCCATCCTCTGACTCCGGGCGCGCCTTCGGATCTGATTTCGTTTCCGCGGTGTCGGTGATTGAGTTCGCGAGGCGTAACTCACGAAGGAGCGCCAGACCATCAGCGAACGAGGAATCAGCTGCCACCACACCATCATGTAAAACAATGGCTCGATCGAAAAATCCCTCAAATTTGCGCGGCGCCTCGGTTGCCACTAGGAAGGTTGTTCCGGCTGCTTTAAGTAGCTTTATTTGCTCGAGGCATCGCTCGCGAAATTCAGGATCGCCAACCACCAACATTTCATCAACGGCGAATGTCTTTGCCTGAGTCTCCATGGCAATAGTCCACGCCAATTTCTGACGGGATAACGCCGAAGCCCCGCTCATGTACTTGTCAATATTCGAAGTGATACCAGCGGTCTCGACTATTTGAGGTAAGGCACCTTCAACTCGTTCGGGGGTCATCCCCAATAAGCCCCCGAGCAAATAAATGTTTTGCCTGACGGTGAATCCGCGATCAAATGCCCGACCCAGATCTACCATCGGCAGGACCGGCTCGCGCCTACTCACCGATCCTTCGTCCGGTATCAAAGTGCCGGCGGCCAATCTCACAAACTCGGTGCGTCCAGAGTTCTTCAGTCCCAATACAGCAACTGACTCACCAGCGGCAATCTGAGTTGAGACACCCCGAAGCACCCAAGACCCCGAACGGCTTTGCTCGCCGGCAAATCTTCGCAGCCGGTGCCGGCGGCCACCACCTTGCCGGCGCTTCCCCTTGGAGATATTTATACCAACCCCATTGAAAATTATCATTGATTCAAGCTGCGGGTCTAACCGCTGTCGGGCCAAGTCAGCTCCCCTTCAAAATACGGCCTTCGAGTCGGTGGAAAACCACC
>JBAXHK010000335.1:0-2370 GCA_037138935.1 Actinomycetes bacterium | reverse complement strand
AGCCCAGAAAATACTCTCGGCACCGCGGTCGCGCTTACAGCATCGCGCAGATTAGTGAAGGTGTTGCGCGCGATATCTGGCACCAGTTTGTCGAGCCCGATCAGCACCGGTGACTGGCGAACACTCGTGGTCACCGTTGACTCCGGTAGATAGGCCACGGCACTTACGACAATCCAGCCGACAATCGCCACGGCAAGTACATTGAGAGCCGCACCCGCCAAGCTGTCGATCAACCGCGCAGGGCGCCAGGTGAGGCCGCCGCGCAGTCTTCGGCCAACAAATGAGGCAATCAGCTGACCGAAAATTGCGCAGAGCACGATAGCGATGGCCAACACTGCTACGCGAATAAATCCAGAGTCTGTGAAATCAACAATTAAGTCGGGCAACAGGAACGCAGCAAGGAGCCCTCCGCCGATGAAACCGACAAATGAAAGTAGGCCCGCGACGAAGCCTCGGCGCCAACCAGCCAAGGCAAAAACAATGAGAAGGCCTATGAAAACCCAGTCGACGATGCTCACGTGGCACCAATTTCAACTATGCGCTCTGAGTCCCATGGCTGCGACCAACCCACGCGATCGAATAGATTCGAGAGCACCCCGGCGGTGAAACCCCACACCACAATGTTTCGTACCTGAAAGCCTGGCCCGATATAGCCGGATGGATGCCGCACTTGGCAACGGTTCGCTGGATCTGTTAACTCAGAAACCGGAATACGGTAAACGCCAGCGACTTCGGCCAGATCTTGCGCATGTACCGGCGACGGCTCGCGCCACCAACCCATAACGGGTGTCACGACGAAATCGTAAACCGGCAACCACAGGTCAGGTAATTGCCCAAAAATAACAACGCCAGCAGGATCCAGACCAGTTTCCTCCTGTGCTTCGCGTAAGGCCGCGGCAGCTGCGTTCGTGTCAGAGTCATCAAGTGCTCCACCGGGGAATGCTGGCTCACCCGCGTGGGCGCGCATTGTGCTTGCGCGTTGAATTAATAAGACGTCCGGGCCTAATTCACTCTCACCGAGAAGTACCAATACCGCGGAGTGCCGGCCTTGGTCATCCGGCGGCACAAATTTCGTAATGCTTTCAGCCGTGATATCGCGCATTACTTCGACCACCGACTGCAACCAGAGTGGCAACGTAGCGGCCACGGGCTCATCCACGATGCCAACGCGCGACCAAGTGGTCATGCGGGGCCCTGATCTTTGACTAATTTCGCTGCGACTTCTGGGTCGGTGGGGCCCGCGCCAAATGAAGGGCACCACTTCGAAATATTGCATGCGCCGCACGCCGGCTTCTTAGCGTGGCAACGGCGGCGCCCGTGCCAGATCACCAACTGCGACATGCGAGTCCAATCCTTGCGGGCGAATAACGCCATGAGATCGGCTTCAACTTTATTCGGATCACTCTGGGCACTCCAGCCAAAACGACGGGCTAGGCGTCCGACATGGGTGTCGACGGTTATGCCTGGCACGCCAAATGCTTCTCCTAGCACCACGTTTGCGGTTTTGCGTCCGACTCCCGGCAGCGTGACAAGTTCATCAAGTGAGGCTGGCACCTCACCGCCGTAACGATCACAAAGTGCTTGACCAATACCCTGCAGCGTTAATGCTTTTTGCCGGAAGAATCCGGTGGAGGCGATTAGCGCTTCTAGGTCCGCGCGATCGGCAGCGGCATAACTTGCTGCGCTCGGGTATTTGGCGAACAGCTGCGGAGTAACTTTATTAACTCGGCGGTCAGTGCACTGAGCACTAAGCACGGTGGCGGCAAGTAACTCAAGTGGCGTGGTGAAATCCAATTCACATTGCACATCCGGGTATTGCTTGGCCAGTGCAGTTAGCATCAGGCGAGCACGCTTCTTGGTGGCCACCTGATCTTCCATCCCCCCAGCGTATGACGACAGGGATCGAGTTATTCGACAGGCGCACCCGCGGTTGCGGCGACTCATCCCCATAAGGCACAATCAAGGCCCTAAGCCAGTCACGCAGGCCGGCAACATAGATTCGTGGAGGTGACCATGGAAGACGTGTTTATGCAGGCTCCTATGTTCACCGCCCTAGAACCCGATGCCGCCGCTGCCTTGCGTGCCTCACTTACTGAACAAAGTCTCACCAAAGGTGGCATCTTGTTTGCCGAGGGTGAACCCGGTGATCGTCTTTATGTAATCCTCGAAGGCAAAATCACGTTAGGACACACCTCTGTTGACGGCCGCGAATCACTGCTCGCGGTGCTCGGCCCCGGTGAGATGTTCGGTGAACTTAGCTTGTTCGATCCCGGGCCGCGCGCATCAACCGCAACTGCACTGACAGATGCTGTGGTAGCTGGCCTGGGCAACGAGCAGCTACGCCCTTGGTTAACCGGCCGCCCTGAGCTT
>JBAXHK010000334.1:0-2393 GCA_037138935.1 Actinomycetes bacterium | reverse complement strand
CCGGGCTGGGACCCAATCATGGTTGCCCCCACCGGATACACCCCAACCCCAGGAGTAAACCGTTGAACGAGATTCAAATCCCCGCTGAATTACTTCCCGCTGACGGGCGTTTTGGCGCCGGGCCCTCCAAAGTTCGAGTGGAGCAGGTCACGGCTCTTTCGGGCGTATGGCAGTCCTTCCTGGGTACTTCACACCGGCAAAAGACCGTCAAGTCCGAGGTCGGCCGCCTGCGGGCCGGGCTAACTTCACTTTTCGCTCTGCCCGAGGGCTACGAAGTGGTGCTTGGCAACGGGGGCTCGACCGCGTTCTGGGATATCGCAGCATTTGGCCTTATCAAGGACCGCGCCCAGTTTTTGACGTTCGGTGAGTTTGGCGCCAAATTCGCTGACGGTGTGCAAAAAGCCCCGTACTTGGGTGAGCCCACCATCATCAACACCGCACCTGGCGAGGCACCCACATTCGCCGCCGAGGCCGGTATCGATGCTTACTGCTCACCGCATAATGAAACTTCCACCGGTGTTGCTATCCCACCCCATCGCCCGGCCGGGGCCGATGCCGATTCAATCGTCATTATTGATGCTACGTCTGGCGCCGGTGGGCTGCCGGTTGATACCGCACAGTTCGATACTTACTACTTCGCCCCGCAGAAAAGCTTTGGTTCTGATGGAGGTCTTTGGTTCGCGCTAATGTCGCCGGCGGCGATCGAACGCGCCGCCAGTATCTCGGCGAGTGGCCGGTGGATTCCGCCATTCTTAGATCTCCAAACCGCAATCGACAACTCGCGCCTTGACCAGACCTACAACACCCCGGCCCTAGCTACCATTTTCTTGATGGCCGAGCAGGTTGATTGGTTTAATTCCAATGGGGGCCTTGATTGGTGCACCGCACGCACCGCTGAATCCTCCGGCATTTTGTATGACTGGGCCGAAGCTAACCCGATTGCCACCCCATTTGTTAGCGACCCAGCCAAGCGCTCGGCGGTGGTAGCAACAATCGATATTGACGACGCCATTGATGCGACACTCATTACTAAAGCGCTTCGGGCCAATGGAATTGTCGACACCGAGCCCTATCGCAAGCTTGGCCGCAATCAATTGCGTATTGCGGTGTTCCCTTCGGTTGAACCCGGTGATGTGCGCGCACTAACCAAGTGCATCGATTACATAATTAGCCAGCTTTCGTGAGTTTGGCTGTTACGACCACCCACACCCCCGTCAGAGACCGGGTCACTTGGATCTCATACATCCAAATCTCTTTCTTCGCTTGTTTCATGTACAGCTTCGGGGCTACCCAAGCCCTACTACGTGATGAGCAGGGCACCGGGTTAGTAGTTGCCTCCCTGCACGGCACATTCCTTTCCACCGGTGGGCTGCTCGCAGCGCTCATCGTTGCCAAAGTCATGCTCAGGTACGGCCGTGGGCGAATACTGCGAGTTGGCTCGATCGGCATCATTCTTGGGGTTTTGGTCTTGACCTGGCCCGGGGCGAGCTTCGGAATTACCTTCCTCGGTGTCTTTCTGGCTGGCTTCTTCGGCACGTTCGTCATCGCCACCGTAAACGCGTTTCTTCTTGATCATGAGGGCTCCGCTGGCCCAGCGGCCTTGACCGAGGCGAATGCGCTGGCCTGCTTTGCCGGCCTAATCGGATCACTGTTGGTTGGCATTGGCGCCGCTACCTTGCTCGGGTGGCGCGCTGGTATGTACGTGATTGTCATCGCTTTAATCGCCGTTGAAATCTGGCGCGGCCGCAATACCTCTGTATTCGGTGAGCCACCAGAAGTTGTGGCCAAAGTTGAACACGCCGCGATCCCGCGAGCATTTTGGTGGTCATGGGCACTGCTTGTTTGCGTTATTGGCGCCGAGTTCTCCTTAACTTTTTGGGGCGCCGATCTACTTCGTGAGAGATGCGGGTTCGGGCCCGCCGCAGCTGCGGCATCACTGGCATCGGTGGTCGGGGGGATGTTCATCGGTCGGGCATTTGGATCCCGCCTGGCCCGGGCCTATAAAACTGACTCAATTTTGCGCGTGGCAATGATCTGCGCCTTGGTGTCGTTCGCTATCGCCTGGTCATTTACCTGGTGGCCCTTGGTGATTCTTGGACTTTTTCTCACCGGCTTGAGTATTTCGGTGCATTGGCCACTTAGTGTTTCGCGAGCGGTGGTGGCATCTGATGGCCTTACCGATTGGGCGGCCGGCCTGGCATCGGTGGCGGCGAGTGTGGCCTCTGGCCTAGCGCCATTTGTGCTCGGTGCGCTTTCGCAAACACTAGATTTCCATCTGGCCTTCTTGATTGTGCCTGTCTTCTTATTATGCGGTTTAGCGATACTGCTCATTAAACCTGTACACGAGATATCGGCGACTACATAGTTTAGGAAACATTGACTTTCAGGAGCCG
>JBAXHK010000333.1:0-2394 GCA_037138935.1 Actinomycetes bacterium | reverse complement strand
GCAGGCGAACCGCCAGGCATTGCCAGCAGGGGCCGGGTGAGCCAAGCCACGGGCCGATGGATGGCCTGACACCACAAATGTTTGCGAGCAGCACCGGGGTACCCAATTCGTATGCTGCCTGTGCCACGGACTCAATGTCGGGATTTAGATAGTCATCAGCTATCACTACTACTACAGACGCCAAGGCGAGGTCTGCTGTTATGCCCAAGCCGTGCGCGGAAATCGACTCTCGGATGTCAGTAGTTGGCACATCACCAACTCCTAGGACCGCAACTAGGTTTTCGGACAAATCTGCGGAAATGTGATCTCGCCACCACATCCGGTACACATCAAGAGGGCCATCCACCTCGCTGGCATCGACCACGAAGCCGTGCTCCATCAAAATCTGAATGGCCGCTGGTACCTCTTGCTCGGTGGCGCTGCCTTCGGCGACCATTTTCGCCGTAATTTCAGCCACTGTTGCTCGTCCGTCAATATTTGGCGCTAATGCGGTGAAAAGCTCCCCGGTCAGTACTTGCTCGTCCCCATCGGTGATCAGGTAGATCTCTTCGGGTGGAGCGATGATGGTGCGGCTGTGGGGCTGCCAGAGCGGGATCAACTCGGTATTCACCCCGCAATCATACAATGCGAAATATCATCCAAATGCACCTTTTATCCCTCCAAACTGCGATACTTCATCCATGAACCTGCGGATGGATTTGGCCCAACTCTCCCGAATTCATCACCACAATCCCGATGTGGCTAAACCTCCGGCAGGGGGTCAATCTCCCAAGCCCCAGGACGGTTCCAAGGCCAGCAAAGTGCGGATGGGAATGGCCTCGAACATCGCCCTAATTGCACTAGCGACCGGCCAGTTCCTCGTCGGACTTGACCTCAGCGTCATGTCGGTTGCCCTGCCGAGTATTCAAAAGGAATTCGGCGTCGGCATGGCCCAGTTGGAATGGGCGATGATGGCATACATGGTGGCTGGAGCCGCCCTAGCGGTGCCAGCGGGCGCACTCGGTGACCGCACCGGCCGCCGGCGTCTTTATTTGATCGGTACCTCAATTTTTGTTGTTGGCTCAGCCATCAGCGCACTTTCCCCTGACATTGGGGTTCTCATCGTTGGCCGGGCAATTCAAGGTGTCGGGTCGGGATTTATGGGCACCTTGGCCCTTGCCATGTTGACATCTGCGGTTGCGCACGATCAGATAGCAAAACTAATTGGACTCTGGACGGCGGTTACGTCGGGTGCTTCTGCGTTTGGGCCAATCATCGGCGGCGCGATGGTGCAATTCTTCGGCTGGCGTTGGATGTTCGGCATCAACGTTTTCTTGATGGCTGCGGTTATTCCACTGGTGCTGCGTGAAGTACCTCGTGATACCCCGGATAAATCCTTGAACCGCAAAGTCGACTGGCTGGGGTCCTCGATACTAACCGTGGCAATGATTTTGATTGCGGGCGGTTTGAGCATGCTGGAAAGGTATGAGTATTACCAACCTATTGTCTATGCACCCGTGGCTGCCGGGTTAGTTGTCATACTGATTTTGGTGATGCAGCAACGGCACAGCCTCGTTAAGCTGACCAACTGGGTCTCGATCAAGATTGCGCCGATCCCGGCGACATTAACTATCTCGGTTTTACTTTCGATGGTTTTGGCCGGGGCCATGATGCAGCAGATGATTCTTGTCCAAAATGTGCTCGGGTTCACCCCGATGATGGCGGGTATTTCGTCCTTTGGTGCCTCTTTAATGCTGGTCGTGTTCTCGCCCATTTCACCAAAGATCATGGGCCGCATCGGCTTAGGCCCGACAACCTGCATCGGCCTGGGCATCACGGCAATTGGCTTGTTCGGTCTCCACCTGACCACCCCGAATACCGTCCTGTTGCAGATCATGTTCTGGTTTGCGGTTATGGGAATAGGTATCGGTGTCGGGATGCCGGCGGTTTCAGCCGGTGCCATGATGGCAATCCCACGTGAGCAAATGGGTACTATCTCGGGCTTCATGGCGCTGATCAGTTCTATTTCGGCGGTTTTAGGTATTGCCGTTATGAATGCAATCGCGGCCCTTAAAGTGACGTCTATCTGGTTAGTTGTCGGGGCTGATTTCCCGGACGTTAAGTCGCTTACCGATGAGGTGATTTCTGGGGCGATACCTGAAATTCTCGAAAGTCATGGGCAGGAAACTGCCACGGCTGCGGCTTTGGCTTACACCGCTGGGGTCACCACCTCCTTGCTGATTGCGGCGGTCGGGGTGGCCATCGCGGCAATCGATGCCTTTTTCCTCCTCGTTTCCAGGGGCAAGACATCCAAGAACGCCGATCACCCGGTGGCCCCAGAACCCGCAAGACCTTGAATTGTATAGGTTTAAGGCCCTGACGTTTACCTTGGGATACCCAAACAAGACGTCGTGG
>JBAXHK010000332.1:0-2397 GCA_037138935.1 Actinomycetes bacterium | reverse complement strand
CCGCGCCCTCATTATCGGTGGTTCCGTTGGCGGTCTGCTAGCGTTCGCACTGTTGCGGAAGGCCGGGTGGGAATCCGTGATCTTTGAGCGGGCACGTGGTGATCTGGCAGGACGTGGCGCGGGGCTCGGGATCTCCCAAAATTTGGTTGATATCATGTACAAGGTTGGCGCACGGTTCGATATGTCCTCGGGTTCTGCGCATTCCAGTTACGTATGGATGGGCCTGGACGAAAAGATTCTATTTGAGCACGTGCGTCCGACCGTCGGCAGCACATGGCCGCGTGTTTATCAGCCGCTTCGGGAACTCGCGCCGGAAGAGCATTACCGACAGGGGAAGAATCTCGTTCGCATCGAACAGACGTCCACCAAAGTCACAGCACTTTTTGCCGATGGTGCGAGCGAAACCGGCGACCTGCTTGTTGGCGCAGATGGCCTCTATTCGACCGTCCGAAGACAATTCCTACCCGATGTTGAACCGGTCTATGCCAGTTATGTCGCGTGGCGCGGCATGGTCGAGGAAACCGATATGTCAGAAGCTGTGCTGAAGGCTATTGGCCATCGCATCGTTTTTTGTTATCCTGCAGGGGAAATGTTGTTGTGCATGACCGTCCCCGGCTCTGGCGACGATGTACGGAACGGTCACCGGCGAATTTATTTCATCTGGTACAGGCCCGTTTCTCGTGACAGGCTCGTGGAAATGTTCACCGACGCCACCGGCAAGAATCATGGTGTGTCGATTCCACCGCCCTTGATCCGACCTGAATTTCCGGCCGAAGTTAAGAGTGAGGCCTACAAACTTCTGCCAGCCTGCATTGCCGAAGTAATCAACCGCACGCCGCAGATATTGTTGCAGGCGGTGAGCGACTTGCAAACGCCCAAAATGGTTTTTGGGAGGGTGGCGCTGATGGGCGATGCTGCATTTATCGCCCGCCCGCATACAGCCGCCGGGGTTTCCAAAGCCGCCCTTGATGCTCAGTGTCTGGCAGATGAATTGACGGCCAGCTATGGCGATGTGTCCCGGGCGCTGGCAAGTTATGAAGGCCAGCGGATGGCGTTTGGGCAGAAGTTGTGCGCACACTCGCGTTATCTTGGAGCTTTTCTTGAAGCCAAATTTGGCCCGCCGGAGGGCCCTAATACGGCCGGCCTGAAATGCGATCCCGCTCAGATGATCCGTGATTATGGCGCACAGATGCTGTTGCGCGACGCGGAAATCTCATCGTTACAGGCGCATTAACGTTTTCGCAGATAAGTTCAAACTGGCCCTCTTAACTAGGAGAGATGAATGTCAGCCACCGCCGATGCAACTGACGTGCCTGCCTTGCGCTTTGATGGCGTTAGCCATGAAGGCATCCCTTGCGACAAGGAAAAGTTGCCTTTGCTGATCGCGTTCTTCCGCGATGTCTTGGGTCTCAGGCAAATCCCGCGCCCGCCCGCGCTTGATGCGATGGGCTCCGGCGCTTGGATGGTCGATACCGATCGCACTGTGAGCTTTCATCTAATTGTGAATGAAAACACGCTGCGTCCCGGCTCTGACGCCAAGATCAGCCCGGCTGGACGTCATACCGCTTGGAAAATTCGCGATGTCGGAGCGTTTCGTGCTCGCATGACAGCTCTGGGTGTACCTTTTCAGGAGATCGGAAATCTCACCGGTGATCCTCAATTGTTCCTGTTGGATCCGCACGGCCACACATGGGAATTTCAAGGCCCTCCCGGTCAACAGTAACCGCGACGGCATTATCAGCCCACTTATAGTCACGTATAGCGCTGCGACTATCACGATTACTGCAAATTCCAGCCCAGCGGCGCTATCTTTCTGCGAGCGTTTTTCCGAGCGCCGACCCTGCAACGTCACCTATGGCTCCTCCGGCGATAACTATACCTGCTATGCGCCAGTCAATGGGGCCAGACTAGGCGTAGATTGCGGTGGTCGAGGCGCCAAAAGCTGTCACCGATACCAACGAGGTGCCGAGGGCTCGGACAGGATCATACCCATGCCGAACCACACGCTGGCGACCATCGGGATTCAAAAATTTGTGTTCGAGGCAAAACCGCCTCGAATTTTGCTGCGCCCGCCTGCGCCATCAGCCGCCAGGCCCCGGTCCGCAGGATATAGTTGAAAGGGCCATCGATTGTCAGTTTGTATCGATGGGAAAGAACGCTATTTAGGTTCATGTCGTAACCCTCCTGTCGGGAGGTTCAGGTGGCTTCCCTTGGCCTATTGCGTTCCAGATGACGTCATCGGCGTTGCCAGGCTGCGTAAGGATCTCGCGTTGTTCCGCGTGATTGGGCTTATTCAGGGCGAGCCGTCAGTAGTAAGATCGACGAGTATTCCTTGCATCAGCAATTGATCAAGAAACTTGTTCCTTATGTAAAAAGAAATTAGCGTGGCACTGTGTG
>JBAXHK010000331.1:0-2401 GCA_037138935.1 Actinomycetes bacterium | reverse complement strand
TTTCCCCCTGGCCGACAACCCGGGTCACCAATAGTGAGCCGACTGTCAGCGCCAATCGGAGGAACAATGGCCGTTTCTGCCCCCCCAGCACCTGCCAGCAGCATGGATCGCTGGTTTTCACTTAGTGAACGTGGCTCGACTTACGGACGTGAAATTCGAGGTGGCTTTGTCACCTTCTTCACGATGGCTTACATCGTGGTGCTCAACCCGTTGATCATCGGCACCGCCAAAGATATGAACGGAAACTTCATCGGCGGCACCACCGATGTGGTCAAGGCCATCACGATGGTCACCGCTGCCACCGCCTTGGTCGCCGGTTTGATGACAATCCTGATGGGAGTATTCGGGCGCTTTCCGATCGCGGTGGCCGCGGGGCTTGGCCTGAACGGTTTTGTGGCTTTCACCTTGGCCCCGCAGATGACCTGGGCAGATGCGATGGGCCTGGTGGTCCTCGAAGGTGTGCTGATCTTGATTTTGGTGCTGACCGGGTTTAGATCGGCGGTGTTCCACGCCGTGCCTGAGCAGCTCAAATACGCGATAGGCGTTGGTATCGGCCTGTTCATCACGATCATCGGCCTGGTTGACTCAGGTTTGGTGCGCCCGGGCCCGGTCTTGGTGACATTCGGTCCGGCGGGTGCACTTGCCGGCTGGCCGATCTTCACCTTCTGCTTCGGCCTAATTTTAACGATCATCTTGGTTGTCAAGAAAGTTCGCGGCGCCATCCTCATCGGCATTTTGGGCACGGCCGTGGTAGCGATCATCATTGAATCAGTGGCCAAGGTGGGCCCGAAGTTCGGTGCCGATGGCGCCGTCAACCCGGTGGGTTGGGGCCTAAACGTGCCGAGGGTGCCAGACCAAATCGTGGCCACCCCAGATCTTGGGCTACTCGGCCAGTTCAATCTCTTCGGCAGCTTCCAGATCATCGGAGTGATCGCAGCGCTGCTCGCGATCTTCTCGCTGATGCTCAGTGACTTCTTTGACACGATGGGCACGGCATTCGGCCTTGCCGGAGAGGCTAACCTGCTCGATGAAAAGGGCGACATCCCACACTTCGAGAGCATCTTGGTTGTCGACTCAATCGCGGCGGTAGCCGGTGGCGCTGCTTCGGTATCGAGTAACACTTCGTATATTGAATCTGCTTCAGGTATCGGTGAAGGCGCGCGCACCGGCATCGCCTCGATCATCACCGGCGTGTTGTTCTTGGTGGCAATGTTCATCTCACCTTTGGTGACGATCATCCCCTACGAAGCGGCTACGCCGGCGCTGATCGTGGTCGGTTTCTTGATGATGACGCAGATCCGGCATATCGATTTCATGAACTATGAAATCGGCATCCCGGCGTTCTTGACTATTGCCCTCATGCCATTTACCTACTCCATCACCAATGGGATTGGCGCGGGCTTCGTAACCTGGGTAATCATCCAGATCGCGGTTGGCAAGGCCAAGAGCATCAACTGGTTGATGTGGGTGGTTTCGATCGCCTTCGTCATCTACTTTGCGATCGATCCAATTCAGGGGGTACTCGGCCTGGGCTAGGAGGCCGTAGGCTGAGTGTATGGGCCCACGAACTAGGCGCATCATCACGCTGGTGGTGCTGATCGCCACGGTGGCGGTAGTCGTGATCGCCGCCATAGTGAGCCAGTGAACCCGAGTATCAGGACGACCATCGCGTGGGCCGTAATCCCAATCTGGATTGCGGCCCACGCGATCGTCTGGGCTCCTTCGGCTAACGCCCAAACCACCGTTGTGTGCACTTTCAGCGATTCACGCTTCACTGAAATCAGTGGTATTGCTGCGTCAACCCAGCACCCGCACACCATCTGGTTACACAATGACTCATCGGGTGGGCCATTTATCTACGCGGTTGATTCGCGGACCTGCGCAACCCAGACAACCATCAAAATCACCGGAGCGAAGGCCCGCGACTTCGAATCGATTGCGGTCGGAAGTGATAAACGCGGGCGTCCGGTCATTTGGCTTGGCGATATTGGAGACAATCGCGATAACTGGGCCAATGTCGAAGTGCTTCGCATCCTGGAGCCAATGAATTTGGTCTCACAAACAGTTACCGCGAAGACATATCGATTCACTTATCGAGATCGCCCACATAACGCGGAGGCGCTGCTAGCTGATCCTTTTAAGCCGCTACTTTGGATCGTAACCAAGCAACTGGCGCACGGTTCACTTTATGCACTGCCCGACCCACTCCGGCCGCACATGTTGAACATCGCGAGCAAAATGCGGGCTGAAGGCGGCCTTATTACTGATGGCGCAATTTCACCGGACGGAACGAAATACGTGCTGCGCGACTACGTTAATGCGGTGGTGTATTCGGGCTTGCCGCCGGGTCGCGAAATTGCGCGTATTACCTTGCCGTATCAATTTCAAGGCGAGGCAATCA
>JBAXHK010000330.1:0-2408 GCA_037138935.1 Actinomycetes bacterium | reverse complement strand
CTGTCCGTTCACCGCCGGTTACTGGTCATTCATGTATCGCAACCGCGAGCGCCTCGGCGCTAACTCACGAATGGCGCAGCCCCTCAGCGGACTGAAAAGACTCAGTGACCTCGAGGAGTTACTCGCCCAAGAGGCGACCCGTGGGCCCGCCGCTCCTTGATGGCAATCCCCCCCGTCGGTGCATTCGGGCTAAGCCGCTGAAATGACACCTTGAAACCCGGTGGCCGAGGCCCCCGTAGAGTGTCAGGGTGACTTCGCGCAATATTCGCTCGAAGAGCATGATCGTTGTCGCGGTAGTTGCGGTAATCGTGATCGCTCTGGATCAGTGGACCAAAAACTGGGCGCTGACAACTATGCGCCCGAGGATGGCCGCCGGTGGTGAGGGCCCGATCAATTTGGCTGGCACCTGGTTGCGCCTGGTCTATGTCGAAAACACCGGGGCCGCATTTAGCCTCGGTACCGGTGTCACTTGGATCTTCTCGCTGATAGCTGTCATCGTGATTATCGTGATCATCCGCACCGCTACTCGCCTTGGCAGTATTTGGTGGGCGGTTGCACTCGGGGGTCTGCTGGGCGGTGCTATTGGCAATCTCATTGACCGCCTTACTCGGGCCCCGGGCGTGGGACGCGGATATGTCGTGGATTTCATTCAATTACCGTATTGGCCGGTATTCAATGTCGCAGATATGTGCGTTGTCGGCTCGGCAATCCTCATGGTGGCATTAACACTTTTTGGCGTGTCATACAAAGGTGCAGCCGCTCCGGTCGCTGCCACTCAATGAGCGAGAGATTAGTCCCCGTCCCCGAGGGGTTGACCGGTGAACGCGTAGATATCGCATTGATGCGAACACTTGGCCTGTCCCGAACCCGCGCCGGCGAGTTAGTGGGGGCCGGCGGCGTACTTGTTGACGGGCGCCCCGTAACAAAAGGTGATCGGCTGCAGCCCGGTTCCATGATGCAGATTGACACTGACCTGCTCGATGAGCAGGTGTTAGCCGGTGCCACCGCCGGTGTTATCGAGGTGGTCGCTGATCCGGTGCCGGGGATGCGGGTGCGATATGAGGACGACGATGTTGTTGTCATTGATAAGCCGGTGGGGGTTGCCGCCCACCCCAGCCCCGGCTGGACCGGCCCAACGGTGATCGGCGGCCTAGCCGCGGCCGGGCACACGGTCGCAACTTCAGGGGCGGCCGAGCGGCAGGGGGTGGTGCACCGGCTCGACGTTGGCACCTCCGGATTGATGATGGTCGCTAAGAGCGAACGCGCCTACTCAAGCCTTAAACGGCAATTTCGGGAGCGCACCGTTGACAAGATGTACCACTGCGTTGTCCAGGGGCTATTGGACCCGCTGCGGGGCACCATCGATGCACCCATTGACCGACACCCGTCCCAGGACTATCGATTTGCGGTGGTCAGCGATGGTAAGCCGAGCATTACCCATTACGAAACTCTCGAAGCATTTTCACATGGATCATTGGTCGAGGTCCGCCTCGAAACTGGGCGGACCCACCAAATTCGGGTGCATATGTCAGCAATGCGTCACCCCTGTGTCGGGGATCTGACATATGGTGCAGATCCGGTGTTGGCGGCGAAGTTGGGGTTGAAGCGACAGTGGTTACATGCGGTGCGGTTGGGGTTCGAACACCCGGGTACTGGGGAGTGGATTTGCGTCGAGAGCGAATATCCGGCGGATCTGAAACTTGCGTTGGTGCGCCTACAAGAAGGCGCGTGATCCGAAAGTTAGGGTGGGCCAATGACTGAGGACCGGTTTGTACATCTACATGTGCATACCGAATTCTCGATGCTGGACGGTGCGGCGCGGCTGGGCGATTTAATGTATGAGGCGGCCAAACTCAAGATGCCCGCCGTGGCCA
This sequence comes from Actinomycetes bacterium, assembly GCA_037138935.1. Taxonomy (GTDB): domain Bacteria; phylum Actinomycetota; class Actinomycetes; order S36-B12; family S36-B12. Next base: position 534 of record JBAXHK010000330.1, on the reverse strand, counting down.
TGACCGACCATGGCAATCTTTATGGCGCCTACGACTTCTATAAGAGCGCCCGTGAGCACGGCATCAAGCCAATCATCGGGTTAGAGGGCTATTACGCACCACAGGGTCGCTTCGAGCGCCGACCATTTGATTTCGGTGGCGGCTTCGATGAGGGCACCCCCGAAGACCCAACCGCCGGGCGCGGCAAGTTCAGCTACACGCATATGACTCTTTGGGCTGAAAATACCGCGGGCATGCACAATCTTTTTAGGCTTTCGTCCCTTGCGAGTCTGGAGGGCTACTACCACAAGCCGCGCTTTGATCGCGAGCTACTTGAAAAGTATGGCAAAGGGCTTATTGGAACGACCGGGTGCCCGAGCGGTGAAGTGAACCGTTGGCTACAAGCCGGCCAATACGACAAAGCATTGGCGGCCGCCGCTGATTTTCGCGCCATCCTGGGCGCGGGCAACTATTTCTGTGAAGTCATGGAGCACGGGCGCGATATTGAGAAGCGGTTCCGCGAGGATTTACTCCGGATTGCCCGTTCCCTTCAGC
>JBAXHK010000329.1:0-2427 GCA_037138935.1 Actinomycetes bacterium | reverse complement strand
CCTCATGCGTGCGAACGACAATGGAGGTGATCTGGTCGGAAACTAGGCCAGAGGCCATCAAAGTTCCTAGTCCATGGGCCGCAGCATGGGTGTAGGCGCAGGCGGCGTATCGCTTGAAGTAGGTGTTCAGGATCTCGTACGTGGATCCAATCGACTGTATGTAATCGTCATCCTCCACACCGGGCCGGTCGAATGGGGTTGCCGGAAACAACGCCGGGCGCAGCGGGTTGTAGTCCGGTGCGAGTTTCATGAAGCCCGCCTCTGCCAGCGCAGCCGCCGTCGCACCGGTGGACGCGCCCCAACCAATTGCCTCCTTCATCATCGGTAGGGCAAAGGTGGCCATCGGCGCGTGGGACCAAGCAATAACCAGCGTGCGAAAGTGCCCGTCCTCGCTGAGGCCGCGCATCGAAGCTGATGCTGTGGCTGCCGCCAAAGTGCCCGATGTGCCCGTGCAGTGATACCAGTCGCCACTAAATTGTGGCCATAGTAATCCTGCCGCTCTAAGTCCCACCTCGTATCCCGCCACGGTCGCTGTGAGGAGATCGCCTACGGTGCTAGTGGGCGTCGAGCTCGCCAAGGCCGCAGCAAGCGTGATACCACCAGGGTGAATCGCTCCCCCGAGTCGATGACCGTCCTCATAGTCGAGCGAGGCGGCCGCGGAGCCGTTGGCGAACGCACCGCCGGACAGGTCGCTGAATCCTCCGGCCGCCAGTGGAACAGTGCCGGCAGTCTTCCGCGCGAAGTCCGCTGCCAGTCGAGCAGCATCGCAGTCCGCTCCGCCGAACATCACACTGACACTGTCACGAACCGAAGCGATTGCCCTCTGCTGAACCTCAGCCGGAAGATCGTCCCATTGCAGGCTGGCGGCCCACTCTGACATTTTGCGAGTGGTCATTGACCGCGCTCCCTCGAATATTCGGATAGTGACTGGACTAGTTTTCAGTGACCTGCAGAGTGACTCATCCCCGGCCGACTTGCCGAAATGTCCTCAGCCTTTAGGCCTCGCGCGACCAGATCTTCCGGAATCGGCAGCCCGTCGATGAGTGCGACGGCAGTCTTGGAGAGAGCCGGAGCGATCTGCATGCCGTATCCACCTTGGCCTGCGTACCAGAAGAACCCTTCGGCGACCTCGTCATAGCCGACGACAGGAACACCGTCGGGCACGAAGTTACGCAGGCCCGCCCACGGCGACTTAATAGATCGCGCTTTGAGAATTGTCGCCTCGTTGATCGCCTCGAGTGCCCTCGCGATTTCAAGGGGGTCAGGCTTGGCGTCGCAGGGCTCCATCAAAGTCTCGTCAGCCGGTGAACATGCGAAGAACTCCCCTTGGGGCATGAAGTACCAGGTGTTCTCAATGTTTCCCGTCAGCGGAATCCCCTGAAGAGACAGGTCCGCGGGGGCCGAGACAAGGAATACCGTGCGCCTTAGTGGACGAATCCCTACTGGCTTGGCTCCGCAGATTTCGGCGACTTCGTCGACCCATGATCCGGCGGCGTTCACGATGGTCTCCGCCTCATACTCATTGCCGGCAGAGTCCTTGACCCTCCAGATGGAGCCTTTGCGTTCGGCGGAAACAAGCTTGGTGGAGACACGGACCTCGCCGCCCAGGCGTCGGACCCCCTTGACATAGCCCTGATGCAGGGCGTTCACATCGATGGAAGTGGCCCCGGGCTCGAACATGCCAATCTCGGTGTAGCCCTTGGCGAGGGCCGGGTTGATCTCTTCGGCTTCTGATCCGGAGACGATCTGAACATCTGGGACTAGGTCGCGCACAGCGTCGTGGAGTCCATGAATCAGATTGCTCTGTCCCTGTGGCCCCAGCCAGAGCAGGCCGAGTGGCGAGAGGAGTGGAGGTTCCATGATGTCCGGCGGATTTTCTAAGGCTGCGCGGCTCCCGGTTGTGAGCGCTCGAATGACTGGCCCGCCGTAGCTCTCGAGAAAGGTGGCAAGAGAACGACCGGACGTGTGAAAGGCAAGGACCGACTCCATGTCGATCAAGCCGACTGAGCGATCCGCGGCAAGTTCGTATGCGACAGAGACACCGGAGATCCCGCCACCGACCACCAATACGTCATACCTCTGCATAAAATTACTCCCCCATCAAAGGTTAATTGAAGCGCCGAGAAGTATTAGCGTATTGGTTTTGGTGACTCTCCGAAGAGGATTCGCCAACTAGGTCGCCGTCGTCTTGGCCCCGAGCCCGAACTCAATGGGAAAGGAATTCCGCTACATCAGCAAGTCGATTCATATTTAGATCGGACGGCTCCAGGCCTCGAGCAAGAGCGTCTTCAGGTAGGGGGCCACCAGTCAGAATCGCTGCAGCGCATCGCGAGAGGGCTGGAGATGTCTCGATGCCATACCCCCCCTGACCCACGAGCCAGAAAAAACCATCAAGTTCAGTGTCGTAGCTCGCTACCGGTGTCCTGT
>JBAXHK010000328.1:0-2431 GCA_037138935.1 Actinomycetes bacterium | reverse complement strand
GCTTTTCGATGGGGGGGTCGGTGGTAGTGCGTGAAGCTGCATTGCACCGCGAGTCAAATGCTAATGTTGATGCGGTGGTGAGCGTGAGCGGCACCGCGTTCTGGTATTACCGCGGCACTCCAGTTATGCGGCTCGTTCATCGAATGGTTGAATCAAAATCTGGTCGAGCCGCAATGCGCGCCCGGGGTGTTCGCATAGGTTCGGCGCCGTGGCCGACACCTGCGCCCATTGCTCCTGTCGAAGCCGCAGCGAGGTTGGGTAAAATTCCATTGCTGGTGGTTCATGGCACAGTCGATCGCTACTTCCCGGTGGAGCACGCGCATGCGCTTTATCGCGCGGCCCTAGCAGGTGGCAGCACCCGGTCTGAGGAATGGATCATTGACGGATTCGGTCACGCTGAATCGGCAATAACTCTTCAGACGATTGACGAGATAGGGCAATGGGCTGTTAAACAGTGTCAAGGGGAGCATCATCAGCTGAGAGTTGATTCATCATGAAGGGCTTTTACCTCGTTCTTGCCATTCTTATTTTGGCTACTGCCTTTGGGCTTTGGTATCGCGCAAATAATGGACGTATGCGTACGGCGGATATGCGCACGGCTGGGGCGGATGAGCACGGCGGTGAATCGATAGATGCGCAAACAATCGGGGTGGCCTTGGGCGCGCGTGCCACGCTAGTGCAGTTCTCATCGGCTTTTTGCCAGCCATGTCGAGCCACTAGGCAAATTCTCGGGGAAGTCAGCAGCATGGTCGAAGGAGTTGCACATGTCGATATTGATGCGGAAGCAAACCTTGAGCTGGTTAGGGCACTCGATATTAGGCGCACGCCAACCGTGTTGGTGCTGGACAGTGCGGGGCGCATCCGCAAGCGCGCTAGTGGATTACCGAGAAAAGCTGATGTAATTGCGGCTCTAGGCGATCTCGATTAGTCTGCAAAAGGTTCGCAATTAGGCCCGGGTACCTAATAATAAAGGCAGGTTTGCGCCCCCCGGAACGGCCCATACCTTATGGTCATGACGATTTCAGCCGGCGCAAACGCAGGCCTAACCTCAGCAGTTGAAACCGGGCCTTGCACGCGGGTCAGCATTGATCCGCGCGGCCCCAGATTCGGTGGAGCTATCACAACTGTGGTGCTGGCCATCGCGCTAATCACCATGGGCACCGCATTTGGTACGGCAGTTATCGCCTGGCAGACGATTGTTTTTGCCTTGGGGGCCTTCGTCGGATTACGTGCGCAGCCTTATGGCTGGCTATTTCGAACTTTCATTCAACCACGGCTTCCCGCCCCGGCTGAGTTAGAGGATTCAGCACCACCGCGGTTTGCTCAACTAGTTGGTTTTGGGTTCTTGGCCGTGGCGCTCGTAGCGGCTTTACTCGGTGGCACGTTGGTCTCGACCATTGCGGTGGCTTTCGCCATCGTCGCGGCCTTCCTAAATGCTGCGTTCAATTTCTGCCTAGGCTGCGAGGTTTTCATTCTTGCCAAGCGCTTAACAAGATCAAACTGAATCAATAAGTGAGTGCCTGCACGCCGGGTTGGATAGCTTCCTCGACAAATACTGCGGCGCCGGCAATTCGGATACCGGTTATTAGGTCTTCTGGGCCAATCCCACGACGTTGTGCGCATTGGGTGCAAACGGTGACGGATCCGGCGGCCAAAATCCCGGAGAGCAGATCTGCCAGCGGTGCTGCATGTTCGAGGACAAACTCTTCGGCACGCCCCGGTAGTGCGAACCATGCGGCTTCACCCGTTAGCCAAAGTGAGACGCCGACGCCAGAGGCGGCAGCCACCGCGGCCACGGTAAAGCCTTGTGAACAGCGTTCTGGGGCATCGGCACCGACCATGACTTTGATTAGCAATTGACGCGGCTTGGATTCACTCATGGGTAGTAGGCTGCCGTATGTGCTTGACGTCATCTCCGCCGCCCTGCTGATTGCGGCCACCTTGCTACTTGCCGGTGGTTCTTGCTTCCTCGTCTACCGCCTGGTAAACGGGCCCGTGACGGGCGGCGAGTAACCCGTGGCCGCGACACCGGTTGGCGTGCTACCTACCGAGCTACTGCCACTTTCGTGGCTGGTGGGGAGTTGGGTTGGCGTTGGCACCGGCCAGTACCCGACGATCGAGGATTTTCGTTTTGGTCAAGAGGTTTCTTTCGCTTTTGATGGCCGCCCGTTTCTTTCCTACTGGTCACGAAGTTGGCTACTTGACGACGACGGCAACCGGGTGCGTCCGCTGGGCACCGAATCTGGATTCTGGCGCCCTCGGCCAAATAATCGACTGGAAGTACAACTGGCACACCCGACTGGTTTTGCCGAAGTTTGGTACGGCCAAATTGAGGTAACCGGCATCGAGGACGCGGTTATCACCGGCGCGCGGGCGGAATTGCGGACTGACGTTGTTGCGCGCACCGAAAGCGCGAAGGAGTACACCGATG
>JBAXHK010000327.1:0-2440 GCA_037138935.1 Actinomycetes bacterium | reverse complement strand
GTCGCCCTCCGCAGCGGCTAACTAAGTGCTCGCTCCACCACGGTGATCTCCGGGGGCCGCTTCAGCGTGTTTGTTACGTAGCAGGTTCGCTCCGCAGCTGCAATTAGCATTTCCACGACATCATCAGGGGCCTCAATGTCAACCTCGATCCGGATCGCTGAAAAGCGCGGGCCGTCATAGGTTCCGGTGACATCCACCGCGATTGAATCGAGCACGATGTCGCGCTTGGCCGCCGCATAGGCCAACGAAAGCAAAAAGCATGATGCGACCCCGCTCAGCAATAAGTCGGTCGGCTGCGGTCCAGTATTAGTGCCACCCACACGCTCGGGCTCATCAACCCGGAGGCCAAATGCACCTGCCTGGACGTCAACCTGAAAGCCACCCAACCATTTTGCTCTAACCAATCGGTCATCCACGATTATCCCTCTCTAAAGATTCAACGATAAGCCTACAGTGACTGCGTTCATCAACCTACGATGAGCATTCATCAAGGTAGATGACAGCAGATCCACGCAAAGGTAATCTTCACCCCATGCCAGTTCGTTCCAAGAGCACGCTCACCTTGATCGTCTCGGCCATCGCGCTACTTAATGCCGCCGGGTGGGGCCTCTATCTCGGATATGCCCGCTCCTTACCCACCAGCGCTGCATACGTTGGAGTCGGTGTCGTCGCCTACGTACTAGGTATCCGTCACGCCTTCGATGCCGATCACATAGCTGCAATCGATGACAGCGCCAGACTCATGGTGAACAGCGGCCGGCGGCCAATAGCACTCGGCTTCTTCTTCGCTATCGGACATTCGGCAGTGGTGCTCATCCTGTGCCTTGCCGTAGGGCTCACCGCGGGCGCTTTGAGTGGTCAGGGAATGGAGCTCTTTCAGGATCTCGGCGGTCGTTTAGGAACTTTCACGGCTGCCGCCTTCCTACTTATCGTCGGCTGGTTCAACTTTCGGGTGCTCGGCCAACTCTGGCGGACGAACCAACGCCTAAGAGATGGGTCATTGTCCGATGCCGAAGCTCAAGCTCAACTTCGGCAGGGCGGACCGATGTTTCGTTTACTCGGCTCGCGAATTAACCGAAATCTCCGCTCTAGCTGGCAGATGCTGCCGATTGGGTTCCTCTTCGGCCTCGGACTGGAGACCGCCTCTGAGGTAGCCCTTCTTGGCCTCTCGGCGGTCGGAGCCGCTCACGGTGAGCTGCCATTCGGGGCGTTGCTCGCACTCCCGCTGCTCTTCGCCGCCGGAATGTGCATGTTTGACACCTTCGACTCAATTGCGATGGTCCACGTCTACGCATCGACCACCGACGCAACGCATCAACGAATCGGCCTGAACTTAGTTATGACAGCTATCACCGCGGCCATTGCCTCAGTGATTGGCGCCGTCTACCTCGCGGAGGTGCTCGTGCGCGAGACCGGTTTGGCTGCCCTGACACCGGTAGCCTCACTCAGCGCCCATTTCGAGACTTTCGGTTACGTCATCGTTTCCATCTACGCGGTGATCTTGGTTAGCACCCTGCTCGTCATCGGCCGATCAGGGCGATCACCTGCTAAACCACCCGCGTCTCGCCTCAACCCAATTAGCACTCCGTAGGCTAGATCTAGACCCGAGGTGTGCCCGATGGCGGCTAGGTCAGCGCGAGCACTGCGGGCGGCGTCAAGGTTTCCACTAGCGCAAGCCGCGAGCAGTCGGTGCAGGGGCTCAATTGACCGCCCCCTGGCAGCCCAGGTGAGGAAAGCCCGCGATATCTCATGCGTCGGCGCATCAGCCGCGATCGCTAGCCGCGACTCTTCTTCGCTTAAGCCCAGCAGCGCGTCAGCAAATAGCAGGCCGGCGGCAACATCATCCCCCGCCGGGGTCAGTCCCGAACCACGTCCGAAAATCCCCCGGCACGCCTCCGATAGCCCGCCACTGGCGAAGGCAAAATTAAGTGAACCCTCGAGCGAACCGGTGGCACCCGATCCTAGATCGAGCACCGGCTCGTGCATCAGAACTACTCCGAGCAGCTCGGCAATTGGTACGCCGATCGGAAGCGGTTCAGGCTCCCAGCAAGCACTTGGCAGATCCACCAGCTTGCCCTCGATAAATAGGCGGCCGGCCGTAACCTCCACCCGATCACCGAGCCGCACAAGTGGTGGGTCCGCGACCCGGGCGTGGAGCGGACCACTGGCCTCTAACGTCGAAAGCAACGCGAATACTTGGCCGCCCACATCCACGTAGCTGGCACGTGAGAAAGTCGCGATTACCTTCCCCTGCCCGTCATCGTCGAGCGCTTCCTTGACCGCGCGTCCGACATTGGGCGGTTGCCTCACCTAGCGTTGCCTTCTTCAGCAAGAGCAAACAGGCCGGCGACGAAACCCTCTATTGGTGCCGTGGCAACCCCAGCACCTATTTGGCCGCCGCCGGATGAGCGGTGGAGGATCCCGGTCGTCACCTTTGGTC
>JBAXHK010000326.1:0-2452 GCA_037138935.1 Actinomycetes bacterium | reverse complement strand
AAATAGATACCAGGCTCGATGGTTACCGGGGTATTTGCTGAAGTGCTACCCGTCGACCGGGCATTGATCATCGGTGCCTCATGAATCTCCAAACCCACCCCGTGGCCGAGCCCGTGACTAAATTCACGGCTATAGCCGGCGTCCTGAATGATCGATCGGGCCGCCGCGTCGATGTACTTGAGCGGCACCGCGGTGGCGCAGGCTCTCACCCCCGCCAATTGGGCATTAGCCACTAAGCCGTGAATTTGCAACTGCCAAGGCTCGGGATCTGCGCCGACGAGCACCGTTCGAGTCATGTCGGCGTGATAACCCGCCACCATTGCACCGGCGTCAATGACCAAGAGATCGCCACTGGCCAAGGATCGTGACGTGGGCTGATGGTGCGGGATCGCCGAGTTCGAACCGGTGGCAACGATGGTCTCGAAAGCTCTATCTTCGGCTCCGAGTTCACCGAATAACTGTTCGAGTCGTCTTGCGGCATAAATCTCGGTCATGCCCACTCGAAGTTCGCGAAGTAACTGCGCCATTGCCTCGGCGGTGATTGCACCGGCCCTGGTGAGTAACTCAATTTCGTGGGGATCTTTTATGACCCGTAACTGCTCGATCAAACCTGAGGTAACTACAACGGACACCAACTTCCGGGATTCGCGTTCGAGCACAAGAGGAATCTGATCCTCAACCCCGATGGAGGTTAGGCCTTCACCCGCTAATCGCGCCACTAAGGCAGTGGCACAAGATCGATCCTGGTGGACTGGAAGGTCCGGGCACTCACGTGCAACTTGCGTTAGATAGCGCCCGTCGGTGCATATTAGGTCGCGACTTGGATCATCACGTGAAACGAACAGTGCGGCATTACTGCCACTGAACCCACTAAGGTATCTGATATTTGGCAGCACGGTAACAAGTAGGCCAGGTATGTCAGCACCCATCAACTTTCTTAGCGCATCGCGGCGAGCAACCGACATCAATACACCTAGCCCTTGGTCATGCGCGCAACAGCATGTAGGGCAAGTCGGTACGACTCAATGCCAAATCCAGCGATGACCCCGTCAGCGACCCCAGAAATAACCGAAGTCTGTCGAAACTCCTCGCGTGCCGCTGGGTTAGATAGATGAACTTCAATTAGTGGCGATTCGACCAAAGCACAGGCGTCGCGCAGCGCATAGGAATAATGCGTGAACGCGGCCGGATTAATAATCACTGGACAATTTGCATCTGCGGCCTCATGTAACCAACCAATTAACTCGGCTTCATCATTGCTCTGACGCACATCGGCGGCCAAACCCAGGGTGAGCGCCTCGGCGGTACATAACGCGACTAAGTCGGCAAAAGTGGCCGTGCCGTAAATAGCGGGCTCGCGCGTACCTAGTCGATCTAAATTCGGACCATTTAAGATTAATACGCTGGCAGCCATGACGTGAGCCTACGCGGTTACGGCCTCATAGGCCGCCAACAGCAGCTCTGGGTCGGGACCCGCCCACTCGACCGGGTGCCCGATGCCCGTCAAGATGACGAAACGGAGCATGGTGCCCCGGGCCTTTTTATCTACCTGCATGGCCGCCAACAACTGCTCCCAGCGGCCTGACACATAGCTGGTGGGCAGCCCGAGTGAGCCCAAAATTTCACGGTGGGTGGCAACCTCGGCTTCCCCTAGTCGGCCACCAAGCCTGGCCAGCTCAGCGACGTAGATCATGCCTACCGAGATGGCTTCACCGTGTCGCCAGCGGTAATCCTCGACCCGCTCGATTGCGTGCCCAAAAGTATGACCGTAGTTAAGGACTTCGCGGCCGAGGGCCGGCTGCGAAGAACTTGAAGAAACCTCCTTGAAGTCACCCCCCACGACATCGGCTTTCACCTGGACCGCGCGTCTAATGAGATCAGCCATTAACGAACTACTTGGATCACAGCAGGTAGTCACCTCGCGGCGTAAGTCGGACAAGATAGTCGGGTCGGATGTCAGCCCAATTTTTGCAACTTCAGCCATTCCAGCCACTAAGTCCGGCCTCGGCAAAGTAGTCAAAGTGTCGAGGTCGCAGATGACTCCGACGGGGCTATGGAATGCGCCAACAAGGTTCTTACCTGCTGCGCTATTGATACCCGTCTTACCACCTACCGAGGCATCGACCATCCCCAGCAATGTTGTTGGGACGTTCACATTTCTAATCCCGCGCAGCCAAGTTGCAGCGACGAAGCCGGCTAAGTCGGTGACCGCTCCCCCACCGACTGCGATCACGGCATCGTTTCGGGTGAACCCTGAATCCCCTAGCTTTTGCCAGCACTCCTCGAGCACGGCTGTTGATTTCGCCGCCTCGCCCTCTGGTACCTCAATCAACACCACCAGCTCGCCCTGATCGACGAATTGCGCGCGAATAAGCTCAACCCACCGCAAAACCGGCCGCTGATAGATAACCGCCAATCGGCCGGCACCGGTAAGCATCGTAGGAAGCAAATT
>JBAXHK010000325.1:0-2459 GCA_037138935.1 Actinomycetes bacterium | reverse complement strand
CGATCTGCCTTGAATCCAACATGAGGCTGCACGCCCGTGCACGATGGTCACCTCCGGACCGCGAACGTGTCCTGGCCCCAGTCGCGGAGCTTGTAACCCTGCTGGGTAAGGTTGCTGCGAATCTCCCGCTCCTCGTCGGTGCGAAGCAGAACACGCTCGTAGTTGATTGCTCGAACGGCGACGGAGTTGAGATCGATCGATCCGACGATGACGGCGTCGTATCCCTCTGTATCGATCTGCAGAAGGTCCAGCCTTGAGACGCCATGGGTCGCAAGAATTTCGGCAACTGTCGTGCACCAGACGCGTTCCCGACGAGCATGGCGCAGGAAGAAGGCGGCGGTAGGTGCATCCCCCTCATAGTTCTCCCAGCGTGAGCCCATGCGGTCTTCATCGAGCGAACTCAGCTGATGAAGCCAGGAAGGAAAGCCATGGTCCTCCGGGTCCACTTCTCCAAGAGTGAGCATTTCCCGATACCCAGGACTCTCGGCAACCGCGCACTGGAGCAGAGTTACCCGCATACCGTGGTAAGCCGCCTTAAGATCTTCGAAGTGCTTGGCGATGGGCTCCACGATGATGACGCGCCAAAGCGGATGATCGGAGAGGTTCTGCTTCAGGAATGCGAACAGAGGATCATTTTCGGTGTTGCCTGTGAACGCGCAAATCTGCACCACGGAGACGTATTCTTGCGACCTGAAGGTGTCGAGGTAGCGCTCGAAGTGACGTGCACGGGCTCGTTCCCGCAGGCGACGTAAAATCGAACGGACAGAGCGCGCAACAGCCATCAATGTCCGGGCCTGGTGGGCTTTTGTATGAGCCACGAGGGCCAGTCCGGTTCGTTTGTAACGAATACCGGTAGGCCGGCCGCGCGCGCAAAGGCGTCCACGGCTGACTTGACGCCGAATTTCCCATTCGGGAAGTCGCCGTCCACGTAGTCGTGGCCTGCCAGAATCCCACCGGACCGTATCTTCGGCCACCAGTCCGCAATGTCCCGCTGAACCGACAGTTGGTCGTGGCGAGCATCGAGATACGCGAAATCGAGGGAATCAGACTCGATGAGCAGCGCAGCCTCTGACCCCGTCAGTCGCCACACATCGGATCGTTCACCGAACCGCCGCAGTCGGCGCAGAGTCGAGTGGTAGAGCGCGTCGTGCGCAGCTTGATCCACATTTGCGATGTCGACGTAGCCCTGCGTCGGTGCTTCGGACCATGGATCGATTGAGATGAGCCGTCGCCCCGCCCAGTAGTCGAGGATCGTCTCCGAGAAAGCGCCTGATTGGACGCCGACCTCAACCCCGCAGCCGACAAGCTGCAACTTTTCAAGCAGGCGAGGAATCTGCTCGCGAATCGCAAGCGATGCAAGTGAATCCGCGCCGGTTGGTCTCCGGCCACTGACGACGTGAAACAGCTTCCGTCCACCCGGAACGTCGAACACTGTCTGCACGAGCGCGCTGCGGCTCATATCACATGGGCGCGAGCGTCATGCCCGGTGGACCGAGGGGATTCGTAGCGCAGCCGGGCTTCCTCGTAGCGGCTGGCGTTTTCGCGAGAAACGGCGAGGTGGACGACCATCGGGCGACGACCTGACGTCGGGGACTTAACACCCGACAGTGTACGCGTGAGATCAGAGGCATGACACATCCAGTTGAACTCAGCGGGGAGAAGGCGGTATGCACCTGAACGATGCAAAACGCTATTGAGGGCCTGCTGTTCGCCGAGCTGAAGGAGGCCGGCATTGCTGGAAGCGGTCAGCCGATGCGCATAGATGCGATCCACGGCGCCCTGCCACGCGCTCCATGCTGGCGCGTCGCGGCCGGCACTCAGGACCCCTGAGGCGATGATCGGTCGGTACCACAGTCGAAGTGCTTCTCGCCAGCCGAAGAGGCACCGATGAATGCGTGCGTAGCCGAATTGGTAGCGCGCATACTCGTATCTGTTTCGGCACATGGCGTATTCAGCGTCTTTTGTGTGGCTGGCGAAGAACAGCGTCGGGTGCGCACGCGAGTAGGAGTGGAGCGTTGTGAGGACGCTGGTGTCCTGCACCCAGCAGTCGGAATCGATCCAGATGATGGTTTCGGCATCGACGATCTCGGGGAGGCGAGGGCGCAGCGTCATCGCCTGAAGGCCAGGCCTGTCCCGAATCGCCAAGGGCGGGTCCCAGTCGGGGGCACCAATGACAGTTGCCCCGAGCGCTGACAAGCGCGCGCGACTTTCGGTGGTGAGCCCGATGTCGATGACATGTGAGCATACCCGCCAGTCGCCGAGGGACTGAATGAGATCGCCGGCCATGTCCGCGAACTCTTCGTTGCACGCGGTGACGATTGCCAACTCGCCCGATGTCACGGCGCCAGTTATTGAGACGGCTCTTGGTCGTGTAGAGCGCCGCGGACCTGCGTTGACACATAGTTGCCCAAGAGTGCCGCCCGGCTCTTGTCCCCGACTTGGAAGCAGGCCAAGCGGTC
>JBAXHK010000324.1:0-2463 GCA_037138935.1 Actinomycetes bacterium | reverse complement strand
CCGCGAGTCCGAATTCTGAATCGTGCGAAATACGCACTGCGTCATCTTCGTCAGAAAACGGAATAACAGCTAATACCGGGCCGAAGACCTCTTCCTGAGCAATCGTCATCGAGTTGTCGACGTCCACGAGAACAGTCGGCTCGACGAAGAACCCTTGTTCCAGACCCTCGGTGACTGGTCGCGTTCCCCCACACACCGCCATAGCCCCTTCGGCCAACGCGCCAGCGATGTACTCCTCTACACGTGCTCGATGCTCAGCGAAGGCAAGGGGTCCCATTTCCGTGTCCTCTAACAGGGGGTCACCAAGTCGGATTCGGCCCACGCGTTCGCGCAACCCAGCAACAACCTCGTCGTAAATCTCGCGCTGGACCAGCAGACGGGATCCGGCAGCACAAGTCTGTCCTGCGGCTGCAAAGATTCCCGAGATGGCACCGCTCAGCGCCGCTTCCATGGGTGCATCAGCAATGATGATGTTGGGCGACTTACCACCTAATTCGAGCGTGCATCGCTTTAGCGACCCTCCAGCGGCAGCGCCAACTCGAGACCCGATAGCCACAGAACCAGTGAACGTGACCTTGCGGACCAGCGGGTCATCCACCAAAGAAGCCCCGACGTCCGCGCCCCCTAGGACAACATTTACTACCCCGGCCGGCACTCCCGCGTCCTCAAGTACCTTAACGAAACTCAACGTGGACGCGCTGGCATGCTCAGATGGCTTCACGACCATGGTGCAGCCGGCGGCCAGCGCCGGCGCCAACTTCCATGCGAGCAGGAGTAGCGGGGAGTTCCACGCTGTGATTGCCGCGCACACCCCGACGGGTTCTCTCACCGTGTAAGCCATGAAGTCCGGCTTCGAGACCGGCACCGAGGACCCGCGTATCTTATCTGCAAGTCCCGCATAGAACTCGTACCAATCTGGGAGTGCTTGCAGTTGACCTTTCATCTCCCTCAGTAGCTTGCCGTTGTCGATCGTTTCCACGAGCGCTAATTCCTCGGCATGGTCTGCGAGTGAACTCGCGACACGGAGGAGCAACTGTCGACGATCCTTACCAGTGGCACGTGACCAGACCCCTTCCTGCGCAGTGTGTGCGGCCTTGGTCGCCAAGCTAACATCAGCCAGCGTGGCGAGAGGCAATGAAGCCCAGGACTTTCCGCTATAGGGGTCGATGGTGTCAAAGCGACCCCCTTCGATGGGGTCGCACCATTTCCCATCGATGTATAGCTGGTTAGGCACACTGATCAGCTCAGCTCGTTGTTTAACCTGCTCAGGCATGGGTTGCGCCTCCAATCAGCGACGTTGCACGACGGGAGGATGTGTCGAGGAGGGCAGGATGAACAATTTGGCCACCCCGAACATTTACCGACGTCGCGATCGCTGGGTCTCGCTCGATAGCCGCGTCAATGCCCGCACTAGTCAAACTCTTGACGTACGGCCCTAGTGCATTGACGAGGGCTTGGGTAGCGTCCCGCACTGCGGCCGCAGGGAGGTTAGTTATGCACTGGTGCACCACTCCGTGCTTCACGAAAGTTGGCTCGCTGTGCGTCGTTGGACGTGACGTCTCGATGCAACCACCTTGGTCAATCGCGACATCACAAATAACTGACCCGGCCTGCATCCGGGCCACGGTTTGCTCATCGATCAACATCGGAGCCGACGCGCCAGGTACGAGAACTGCTCCAATGATTACATCCGCGTCGATAGCAGCTTGCGCAACATCTGCGGGTGAGCCATCTAGGACTGCGAACGGATCGCGAAGCATGCCTCTAAGCGCGACAACTCGCTCCGCTGACGGTTCAGAGATCGTGACATACGCCCGCAGTCCCTGCGCAACATCCGCCGCGTGGTACCCGACCGTTCCACCTCCAAGCACGAGCACTCGCGCCCCGTGGAGGCCAGGAAGACCGCCCAGAAGGATCCCCTTTCCGCCCTGCATGCGCTGCAGTAGAAAGGCGCCCCACAATCCACTTAGTCGGCCGGCTATCGCGCTCATCGGTTCGAGGATTGGCAGTCGTCCTTCCACCGTCAGAGTCTCAAACGCGAGCGCGGTCACGTGCTGTTCAACGAGCTTCGCGCACAGTTCAGGAGCGGCAGCGAGGTGTAGGAAACAGAACACTGCTAGGCCGGGCCTGAAGTAGTGGAACTCCGTTTCGATGGGTTCCTTGACCTTCATTACGAGGTCGGATCGCCACCAAACCTCGTCCTGGGCTACCAATTGGGCGCCCGCACCAACGTACGAGGCGTCCAAGAACCCGGATGCTTCGCCAGCCCCATGCTCAATCAGGACACGATTTCCGGACCCAACCAGCTCAGCGACAAGGTCTGGTGTCGCAGCGACCCTTCCTTCGCCCTGCTTGATCTCCTTCGGGATTCCGATGATCACTTGATGCTCTCTTCCAAGTTGCGCTGGTGGAGGTGGTAGGTGGATTGCATCGCCCTCTCAATGCCTGACAGTGCGACTGCAA
>JBAXHK010000323.1:0-2468 GCA_037138935.1 Actinomycetes bacterium | reverse complement strand
TAAGGGTGCTCTCCACCAACTGCAGCTGTTGCTCGTTCACATTCGTCATGCCATTGACCTCCATCAAAAAGGCGAAATAAGAGCGGGAATTTATCCAAGGCGAGCGGCAGGATCCAAATCAGGCCCCACCCAAACCTCAGACGAAACGTTACTTCGAGTCAGCATTCATTCATTCTGGGTCTCACACGCCTTTCCGCAATTCACATGTGGTTCACGTCAATAAGCCTTGGTCTCAGTCGATTTAAACGGAAGCGCTTACCGAGGAAAGTCTAAGATCGAATTAACTGTGCGCTCGGCCGCTTCAAGTGCCCCTTCAATATGCCCTGCATAATTCGGTGCGGTCTCGGTAGCCGACCAGTGGAATCGACCACCAAGTTGTGGTTGCTGGTAGACAGCATGACCCATGAGTGCGAAGCCGGGCGCACTTTGAGCCGATCCAGGTGCAGCCATCGCTGGGTTCGTCCACTGCTCGCTGGACCAATCCTGAATCTGGAGTTCTCGCGGTGCGTGTGCACGAGGTCCGAAGATCCGCCCCAGCTGTGCGCAAATTTCAGACTCAGTCAGGCCGCTCGGCTGACCTGCACGGGCAAACCCAAAGAGGGCAGACGGGGATCCATCAGGCCCACAAAGATCGTGTATTTCGTGCAGCGGGCCCGCTCGACTTATCGCGGACCCAGCGAGGCCATCGGAGCGCCAAAAGGGTTCGTCATACGTCACCACGACCTTGACGGTGTCGCTCATCCACACGGGAGTGCGCTGGGCTATATCAACCAGACTCCCTGGCAGTGCCTCGGGTAGCCGGATGGCCGCCACCGCGACCGCCGGTGGTACCGCGATCACCACATGTTGAGGCTGCCACCTGCTAGTAGCCGTAAGCACCACTAAGTCATCAGTGACTTCAATTACCGGTTGATCCAGCAGCACCACGCCCTGGGGCAACTCCCCCGCCAGAGCATTAGTCAAGGCGGCGGCTCCGTTGACAAATCGATGTGCTTGCCCATCAATTGGGTTCCCCGGGTACCGGTGCACTCCGTCCCGTTCATCGATCATCGCGTCACCGGCGCGGTACTGCGGGAATGTTGCAATCTCGAAACGATCGGTCATTGCCCGGACTCTTCGCTCACCATCCCAAAACCAAGATGCCCCAAGATCTAGTGGACTGGAAAGTAGACGTCCTCCGACTCGGGTCCTGGCCTCGAGCACCGTGACTGCGAGCCCGCCCCGGTGCAAAACTTCACATACCGCCAGCCCGCTGATACCTGCGCCAATCACGACGACATCGGGTTGATGCATATGTAATTCACCTCCTCGGACCACACTCCGGGGCCCACTATGCCAGTTTGACTACGCACCCAGAGAACTTCATTAGCCTGGCGAGAGCACGTACCTCAACACACTCCACGCTGAGCAGGTCAAGGCATCGATGAGAAAAAGATAGCTCCCTCGGCCAGAGTCGAGAGAGCTATCTGGTTGGGTTGCGGCAGTTGGCTTCAAAAACCAACTCTCCTGGAGGCATAAGCGAAGTCAGCTAACTGTGCGGGAATCGTACGCACTGCGCTTTCCGCGCCATGCTCATCACGAGCTCACGCTGACGCCAGTGCTAGAAGCCTTAACTGCTCATCACAATACTAATGAAATCACCAAAAGTTCGGCGGGTTGTCGCGTAGGTTTTCAGAGCCCGGGAATGCGCCGCGGGGAATGGTGCTACTCCTCATTCCCATCAAAACACGCACACGCCGGCATACCCGTGCCGTAGGAGCCTGAGGGGTTTAGGGTGCCGCCGATACCGGCCAGCACCCAACCAGGTACCTATCCCGATGGTAAAACACTCCCGCCCAAAAACCAAGGCCCTAGTAAAACTTTCTGAGGTACGAAGATTGCGCAGTTGCCAATCGTCATTGCCCTCAAAGCACACACAGGCGCCATACCCTCCGGGTCTGATGCACGACTAGGTGACGAATATTCTGCACATCTCCTTGACCCCATCGCCCGGGGTTAATCAGCAGCGGCAAAGAACCCATGACGCTGCATGCCAGCGCTTGGCATTGTCCCCGGCGGTCGCGTTCAGTTTGTTGCGGTGCCGGTAATCGGACCCGGATGCCACCGGCGTTCTCAATGAGGTTGCCGGAGCGATCGAGCAATGACAAATGATGGCAACACAATTTGGGATCTCAACTCGCGAGAAGGATCTGAATTGGCGCTCAGGGTTTGCGGTACGCGTCTGACTGCCAGCACGGTTACCATCATTTGCTGTTCATCAATGCGGTAGATCACGCGATACGTGCCTCGTCTGGCACTGTGTCGGTCATCAAGTGGCGCCATGAGTTGTTTGCCCACGCGTTGCGGGTTCTCCAGAAGCGGGCCGATGATAAATTCATATGCGCGAATGCGACAGATGTCGGAAACCCTTCAAGCACCTTATTTGCGCGTGCGCATTGCGGCGGTGAGCGAGTCGGCATCTTCGACAC
>JBAXHK010000322.1:0-2480 GCA_037138935.1 Actinomycetes bacterium | reverse complement strand
CCGCTTGATGGTGACTTCGGTGGCTCCACCGGTACCGGCGGTAACCGTGACTTCGCATGAGATGGACCCGGTTTGTTCAGCACGATTACGGGCATAGTCCGGGTCGGTGAGCATCGCCCGCACCTGATCGAGGGATCCGGGGAAAGTCTGGTGAACATCTAAGGTCATTGTCATATCAGCTACCTCCTTCGGCTAGCGTAGCGATGTGACAGACGTGGTTGACGCCGGTCTTGGGGGTGCGATTGAACGCATCACCGACCCGCAGTTGCGGATCTTATGTCGCAGGTTCTTTCGTTTCGTCGCCCCCGAGGATGTTGCGGCCCATTCGGCTAATGGGCTAATTGCTCAGATTGAGCAAATGCGAGAGTTCGCACAGGTGCGGGCAAAGGGCAGCGCGCTGGTTACAGTGCGTGATGATCGCGATGAGCGGGATGCGCCATTTGCGGTAGCGATGGTCGTAACCGATGACATGCCGTTCTTGGTTGATTCGGTTTCGGGCGAGTTGAGCCTTGAAGGTAGATCGGTGCGGTTGATAATTCACCCGCAATTGGTGGTGCGTCGTAACCAAGCCGGCCAACTACTCGAAATCCTCGATATCGATGTTGACGAGGACCGCCCAAGTGATGCGATCGCCGAATCGTGGATGCGCATTGACCTAGATCGTGATTACCTGCAAGCTGATAACGGCGCAAGTACTAAGAGATTACTTCAGGTATTGGAAGATGTGCGGGCGGCAACTGCCGACTGGCTGCAGATGCGTGCCAAGGCCGAAGAAATTGCCGCGTCACTTGATGCGCACCCACCGGCAACTTTGCCCGTTGCTGAAGTGAAGGAGGGCTCCGAGCTCCTTCGCTGGTTAACCCGAGACAACCTGACATTTTTGGGGTATCGCGAGTATGTGCTCGCCACCGTTGATGGGCATGAGGTGCTGGTGCCGGTCGCGGGCACCGGGCTGGGGATATTAAGTGGTGAGCCCGAAGCCGGATCTGGGTCCGCCAGTGCGGTGGAGCTACCGATTGCTGTTCGGAAGAAAGCCCGCGAGAACCGGATGCTGGTCTTGACCAAGGCGAATTAGCGATCGACCGTGCATCGCAATGTCTTCTTAGATTACTTCGGGGTCAAGGTTTTTGACGAGTCCGGTCAGGTCACCGGCGAAAAGCGCTTCCTTGGTCTGCTGACGTCTGCTGCCCTAACCGAGAGCATCGTTGATATTCCGGTACTTCGTATTCGCTATCAGCGGGTGATGGACGAACTTGAGCTTGTCGCCGGATCCCACAGCGCGAAGGATTTGCTGCAGTTCCTGGAGACCTACCCCCGCGACGAATTCTTCCAGACACATGCCGGTGCCTTGGTCGAGTTGTCGGCGTCAATAATGCAATTGCAGGAGCGTCGTCAAACCCGACTATTCATCAGGGTCGATGACTATCAAAGATTCGTGTCTTCTTTGGTCTATCTCCCAAGGGATCGTTATACGACCGCCGTACGCCTGCGAATAGAGCGGTTACTGGTTGACGCATTCGACGGGGTCAGTGTTGACTACACGGCCCGTGTCACTGAATCGGTTTTAGCCCGGTTGCACTACGTGGTGCGGCTGGCTCCGGGGGCTGAACTTGGCCCGATAGATGTCGGCGCCCTCGAACTCAAGTTGGCCGCCGCCGCCCGTAGTTGGGAGGACGATTTCACGTCCGCGATTGTCGAAAGGATCGGCGAGACCGCGGCCGCACCACTACTGCACCAATTCTCCGAGGCCTTCCCCGAGGCCTATAAAGAGCAATTCAGCGGTGCGGCGGCGGTTGGTGACGTACTCACTCTCACAGACCTTGTCGAGAACGAATTATCCCTTCGCCTCTACCGGCCGGCAGGGGCTGATGAGCGGGGGATGCGATTTACGGTGATGCGGGTTGGGGGCCCGATGTCCCTATCGAGAATCCTGCCGACCCTGCAGATGATGGGCGTTGAGGTCATCGATGAGCATCCATATGAAATCACCCCGGTGGGCCAGCCGGTGGCGTGGGTTTTGGATTTCGGTTTGCTATTGCCGCCCGATGGCGTCATCGAGCGCGAGACATTAGCCGAGCGGTTCGCCGACGCCTTCCGGGCCGCCTGGCAAGGTGACTGCGAGACGGATGCCTTCAATGGGTTGGTGTTGCGTGCGGGTATGCGTTGGGATCAAGTGGTGCTCATCCGCGCCTACTCAAGGTACCTACGCCAGATCGGTTCAGCTTTCAGCCAGGACTATATCCAGCAAACCATGTTGTCTAATGTTGGCATCAGCTCGGATTTGGTTCGACTTTTCGAGGTGCAGTTTGTTCCCGCTGGCACCGAAGTTAGCGAGCAAGACGCCCAAGTTGGCCGGCTTATCTCGCAGATCGAACAGGCTTTGAGCGAGGTTCGGAGCTTGGATCAAGACCGAATCCTTCGCAGCTTCCTGTCACTTATCCGCGCTACTTTGCGCAACAACGCTTATATAGCGACAAGGA
>JBAXHK010000321.1:0-2488 GCA_037138935.1 Actinomycetes bacterium | reverse complement strand
TGTAGGCGGGCATACGGATATGCCCGGCGAAGAACTCATTGCGCACACGTACACGATCACCGGGCTTGAACTGCTGCCGCTCAGGCAGGTTACTGCGACCCGCAGCGCTCGGGCCTGCGAGAGGGAATTCTCCCTTCGCTAGCTTTTCAAGCTCCTCTCGGCTCGTCACTCCTTTTTCGACTAGCAACGTCGCGAGGCTAGTCAGTGTGCGCTCGTAGTAACTTGCTGACATGTAATGGTATGGCGACATGCGCTCAATGGCATGACGATACTCGTCCATGTTGAAGATGCCATGGCGCACAGCCAGACCGTAGAGCGCATTTGCTCTTCTTTCCCATTCTGCGTGGAATACTGATGCATTGGGCGCATAGCGGATGCCGCCGAATCCCTGGCGACCGCCCATATCGTGTACACCGTCCATGTTTTAGCTCCCCATCAAGCGTGCAACGCCGATCATTGATTCTTTAGTGATGATTTCCACAAGCTTATCCTCTGGCCAACCGATTGTTTCTGGAGGTTGATGTGGAACGATCATGTATCGGGTATCCGTGGTTGTATCCCAGACTTTGATCTCGGTGGACGCAGGCAGATCAAGACCCATTTCCTTGAGCACTGTGCGAGACTCTCTGACGACACGTGCCCTATATTCCAGATCCTTATACCAATCAGGCGGCAATCCAATAATCGAAAACGCAGTGCAAGAGCACAATGTGCAAACAATCACATTGTGAATCTTCGAGGTGTTTTCAAGTGCGACAAGATAACGATGATGGGGCGGCATGTCGAAGCCTAGCTCAGCAGCCGCAGCTTTACCATCCGCCAAAAGCCGCTGTCGATACGCCGGATCAGTCCAGGCTTTGGCGATGATCCGGGCACCGTTGCGTGGTACCCAGTCTTCTTCGGCCCGATGATACGCTGTTTCAATAGCGGCGACCGGCTCCATGCCACGAGCTTGCAGCACAGACTGGATCGCATTAATACGTTGTTCTACTGATGCAGATTTGTCGGAATTCATACCGTCCTCGTCCATTGTTATTCTTGCGGTTGCTTTTACTTCGTTCACTATACTGCTCGAAACGTCTGATCCGCTACGTCTCTTCAGACGCTTCTGGCAGCGAATCACCATATTTCTCAAGAATCACCGCCCCGCCACCACTAGCGGTTTGATGCACAGCGGCCGGCGTCTTGTCATTAAGCGACTGGTGAGGCCGATCTTCGTTGTGGAAAGCAAAGTACTCTCAGCTTTACCTGACTGCGCGGAAAGCCTCGGCCTTTAGGCCGGGGATGTATAGCGCGGACAGCAGCGCTGTCCTAGCTGTTTGCACTTTGAACCAATAGAAAAGCTGTATATAATTACAGTATGCAGCAACTTCAAGCCTACAAATTCGAGCTACGTCAAAATGGGGAACAAGCACGCAAGATGCGCCAGTTCGCTGGGGCGTGTCGGTTCGTCTACAACAAGGCGCTCGCATTGCAGAAGGCAAGGCGCGAGGTTGGCGAAAAGCATCTTGGCTATGCCTCGTTGTGCAAGCACCTGACCGAATGGCGCCGCAGCGTCGAAACACCTTGGCTCAAAGAAGCGCACTCGCAAATCGTCCAGCAGGCGCTAAAGGACTTAGAGCGTGCCTACACAAATTTTTTCGAGAAACGCGCAGCATTCCCTCGGTTCAAGAAGCAAGGTCAGTCTGACCGCTTCCGCTTCCCGCAGGGAATCACACTAGGCAACTCCAACGGACGCATCAAACTGCCCAAACTCGGCTGGATGCGCTACCGCAAGAGTCGCGACGTATTAGGCGAAGTTCGTAACGTGACTGTTAGCCTGAGTCATGGCAAATGGTTTGTATCGATCCAGACCGAGCGAACGGTAGAGCAGGCAGTTGCACAAGGCGCTGCGGTTGGAATCGATGTCGGCGTCGCTCGGTTCGCTACCCTGAGCGACGGCCGCCCTATCGAAGCGATTAACAGTTTTCGCAAGCATGAAGCTCGTCTGCGCCGATACCAGCGTCGCACAAGCCGCAAAGTTAAATTCAGTAATAACTGGAAGAAGGCTCAGGCCAAAGTTAAGAAACTGCACTACGGTATCGCCAACATCCGCAAAGACTTTCTCCACAAGGCTTCAACTGCGATCTGCAAAAACCACGCACTCGTAGTTGTTGAAGACCTGAAAGTCCGCAATATGTCTGCCTCTGCAGCCGGCACGATCGGGGCACCGGGGGTAAACGTACGGGCCAAGTCCGGTCTGAACAAGTCGATTCTCGACCAAGGCTGGTCAGAATTCCGTCGCCAGCTTGAGTACAAGATGGCATGGAAAGGCGGTAGCCTCATAGCGGTTCCGCCCCAATACACCAGCCAGATTTGCCCGCGCTGCGGTCACACGTCGAAAGACAACCGCAAGACGCAGGCCAAGTTTGAGTGTATCGGTTGTGGTTTTAAGGAAAACGCCGACTTAGTCGGTGCGATCAATATTTTAGAGCGGGGATACCGCTTG
>JBAXHK010000320.1:0-2491 GCA_037138935.1 Actinomycetes bacterium | reverse complement strand
CCTAGAGGTGGGTTCGGCGATCACCACCGGGTTGCTCGTCGACAGTGCAACCGTGTCGAGCCCAGACCATGGCGCCACGAGCTTGCTGATCTCGGGCACGGTCACCGATGCACTGCCACCGGCAGTGCTGCGCGCGTGGGAGCAACTCCCAGAACCCAAAGCGGCGGTCTCGTTCGGTGCCTGCGCCAATACCGGTGGTCCATATTGGGACGCTCCGAGTGTCACAAAGGGGGTGGATCAGCTGGTGCCGGTTTCGGTATATATCCCCGGTTGCCCGCCGCGGCCCGAGGCACTAATCGCGGGTCTGCGTCAATTGCGTGACGAAATCACGGTCAACTAATGCGCAATATTGATACGGCACTTTGGGCCGATGAATTTCGCGAATTGCTAGCGCGTGGTTTTAATTTCTTTGATTTTCTGACGGCATATGAACGTGATAGCCAACTCGAAGTTATTGCCCGGGTAGTAAACCCCGAGAACAAGCAGTCACAATTGTTGGCAACCATGATTGACCCGAATCCAAGCGAGATCACCAGCATTGCCAGTACCTACCGGGGCGCGGTTTGGCATGAGCGCGAAACCGCTGAAATGTTTGGGATTAGTTTCGTGGGGCTAGTCGATGAGCGCCCGCTGCTACGGCGCTCACTACTTGGTTCACCACCGATGCTTAAGTCAACGGTGCTCGCCGCCCGAATGCTGAAGCCGTGGCCGGGTCAGCCATCGCATCGTAAGCAACAGCCAATCGGAGTGGCCGAAGATTGGCTTCAGGTATGACAAACTCGATTGGGATCCCAGCGCAGGCGCACGGTGTCATCGCTCTCACCGCATCGGCATGCACCTCGTGCATGATCTGCGTACGCGAGTGCCCAGCCTGGTGCATTGAGCTGGAAAGCCATGATGAAGAAGTAACCGAACCGGGCGCTCGCCGGCCGCGAACTGTCAGTGTCCTCGATGCATTCACCATCGATTTTGGGTTATGCATGTACTGCGGGATTTGCGTTGACTTATGCCCGTTTGATGCACTGGCTTGGCAGCCGGATTTTGATTACGCAGCTGGTAGCCCAAGTGGGCTAGTTCAGGGGATCAACGAACTCGAGTCTTGGGGCAAGAGCCGGGATTAATCCGCACGGTCAGCGGTAGTTGACGAACTGCACCGCGAAATCAAGTTCGGCTTCTTTGACTAAGGCCTGCACCGCTTGTAGGTCATCACGGCTCTTGCTCGATACGCGTAGTTCTTCGCCCATGACCTGTGACTTGACGGCCTTTGGGCCCTCATCGCGGATTAGTTTGCCCAGCTTCTTAGCTTGCTCTTGGCTGATCCCAGCCTTAAAGGTGCCATCGATCTTGTACTCCTTGCCAGATGACCGGGGGTCTTTGGCCTCGAAGCACTTAAGGCTGAGGCCACGCTTGATTATCTTTTCCTGGAAGACATCCAGGGCCGCCTTGGCTCGCTCTTCGGTGCCGGAGGTGATTTCAACGCCGAGTTCACCTTTCCACTCGATGGTGGTGCCCGTGTTCTTGAAGTCGAACCGCTGCGCCAACTCCTTGGCTGCCTGGTTCAAGGCGTTGTCGGCCTCTTGGTGATCGACTTTCGAGACGATGTCAAAGCTGCTGTCAGCCATTTTGCCTCCTTCAGGAACTTAGGGACATCCTCCCGGAGCGAGGTGGTGGACACCTGACCGGGGTGGTGGCAGCGGCCTGTAGGGTGTGCCGAGTCTCGCCTTCGGGTGTGGCAAGGCAGGTTGCCCGAGTGGCCAATGGGAGCGGGCTGTAAACCCGTCGGTTAACGCCTTCGAAGGTTCGAATCCTTCACCTGCCACCACTTAGTTAGGCGCCTTGCGTGAATGCGCGCGTTTTTGTCGTGAAATCTGGATTTTTGGTCGGTTTCACGACAAAAACGCGCGCATCCAGCGATGGTCCGGCAATGCGCGCCATTCGCCAAACCGGCCAAGTTGCCCAAGTCGCCAAACTGACCAGGTCGCCATGATGAGCCAATCTGCGTTAGTTAAATGGGTAGCTCACCCCGGTTAGTTGTTCGCTGAGTTGCCAGAGGCGGTGGGCGTCTGCAGTGTCAAGGGCAGCTTTTGAGCGACCGACAATTTTTGGGTAACCGCGCATCTCGAGAAACCCATCCGGGCCGATGTAGGTATTGCCAGCTAGGCCCGGAGCAGTAGCGGCGAACAGTGTGGGTAGGGCCCCCATCTGTGCCGATTGTGACATTACGTTCCCACTTAATGATGTCAACTTCGCTTCGATTGCGCTGCCGCGCATGCTCGGCCCGACAGCTTGCAGGTTGGTTGACGCGAACCCTGGGTGGGCTGCCAGCGCGAGGATTGTCAGGTGCGCTTGGTCTAGGCGGCGTTGCCGCTGCGCGGTGAACAGGAGATTGGCGAGCTTGCTCTGCCCGTAGCCCCGCCACTGCAGGTAGCGCTTATCACCCCTCAGCTCGGCAAAGTTCATCCCACCCATGCGATGGGCCATCTGCAGATCG
>JBAXHK010000319.1:0-2503 GCA_037138935.1 Actinomycetes bacterium | reverse complement strand
AACGATGGGCAATTGGCGCAGCACCTTGGGCACCCAACGCATGAGGTGGCCAAGACTTACGTTGCAACCGTAGCCGGCGTGGTCGAACGGGATGGACTCCGAGCCCTGCGTCTGGGCGTGGAACTTGAAGATGGGTTGGCCAAGTGCGATACGGCCCGGATTGTGCAGTCCCTGTCGGATCGAACGATGGTTGAATTGGTTATTCACCAAGGCCGAAACCGCATAGTTAGAAGAATGTTTGACGCGATTGGCCACCCGGTGCTAGCCCTGGTTCGCACCCGGGTAGGGCCGGTATCGCTGGGCCAGCAACGGCCCGGCGCCCTTCGCGTTCTGGAGGGCAGTGAACTGCACGCTTTGTACACGCAGGCCGGTCTGTAGGCTGTACGGGTGCGCGGAGTTAGAGGTGCCGTCTGCTTGCAGGCCGATGACCCAGTGGAGATGCGAGAAGCCGTCTCAGAGTTACTCGGTGCCATGCTCGACCGGAATCAGATCACCACCGACGAGGTCATTAGTTTGATTTTGACCGCCACCCCGGATTTGGTATCCGCATTTCCGGCGGCTGGTGCCCGCGACTTTGGTTTCGTCGATGTGCCGCTGCTATGTGCCCAAGAAATAAATGTGCTCGGAGCCCTGCCCCGAGTCGTACGAGTTCTCATGCACATCGAAGGGGATCGCGACCGCGAACTTATTAGCCATGTCTACCTGCGCGGGGCTGAAGTGCTCCGGCAGGATCTACACCCGTGAACCTCGACCGCGGGACCGCTGTGATCGGTCCGGTACTGGTCATCGGCACCGGCTTAATAGGTACCTCAATCGCACTTGCGCTAAAGCGAGCAGGTGTCGAGGTGTTTTTGGAGGACACCGATCCAAGCCAGTTAGCTACCGCGATGGCGGCTGGCGCTGGTTTAGTTTTTCAAGAAGAACGAATCCCGAAACTTGTGGTGGTGGCGGTGCCGCCGCGCTCCGCGGGAAGGGTGCTTGCGCAGGCGTCCGAGCGATTTTCTGAGGCGACGATCACGGACGTCACTTCGGTTAAGGCTCAAGTTCTCGCAGCTGCCGTTGATCAGGGGGCAGACCCAAGGCGGTTAATAGGTGGGCACCCGATGGCCGGCCGTGAAGTTGCTGGCGCGGCCGGGGCCCGTGGAGATTTACTCGATGATCGCCTATGGGTATTGACCCCGAATGAGTTGACCGCTGTCGACCACCTGAGTCAGGCGTACCAACTGGTTTCAACATGTGGTGCATATGCGGTTGAGATGACACCCGATGAGCATGATCGCGCCGTGGCCTTGGTGTCTCACACTCCGCAACTGCTTTCGAGTGTGTTGGCCGCCCAATTAATTGATGCGAGCTCAGATTATGTGCGCATCGCGGGGCAAGGATTACGCGATATGACCCGCATCGCAGCATCTGATAGTGCCCTTTGGACCGATATTCTTAGTGTTAACGCTAAGCAAGTCGCCGAAGTCCTGTCAAGCGTGGTGAATGACCTCACGGTGACACTTGCGGCTTTGCGGGCGATCGCGGCCGGCGATGCTTCGCAGACCGCAAGAGTCAGTAGTGCTTTGCAAACCGGCGCGGTGGGCCGCTCGCGGATCCCGGGCAAGCATGGTGCGGAACAAATCCAGATAGCAATTGTTGGAGTCATGCTCGCCGATAAGCCGGGTGAGTTGGCGCGACTCTTTACTGGTGCGGGTGAAGCAAATGTCAACCTTGAAGATGTTCGAATCGAGCATGTACTTGGCCGGCCTAGTGGCCTAGTAGAGATTTCGGTACGCCCGGACAATGTTGAGACCCTTGCCGCAGCCTTGCGTGACCGGAGCTTTGATGTCCGCATCTAATATCTTGGTAATTGCGGTTGATGGTCCGGCAGGGTCAGGTAAATCAAGTGTCTGCCGTGGCGTGGCAGCCAAACTTGGTATGCGTTATCTCGACACCGGCGCCATGTATCGCGCCATGACCATGGCGGTGCTTGCGGCTGGTGTTGATGTTGCTGATGAAGCCGCAGTAGAAGCGGTGGCCGAGCACTCCAGCATTACCTGCGGTACTGACCCCGGTGCCCCTGAGGTCTGTCTCGATGGGCGAGATGTCGCTGAGTCCATTCGAGGCTCGGAGGTAACCGCGGCTGTTAGCGCGGTGAGCGCTGTGCCAGGTGTGCGCAGGCGACTCGTAGAGATTCAACGCTCGCAAGTACAGGCCGCCCGTCATGCCGATGTCGGCATTGTTGTCGAAGGTCGCGATATCGGTACCGTCGTCGTGCCTGAAGCCGATTTGAAGATATTCCTCGTGGCCGACCCTGCGGTTCGTGCTGAACGTCGCGCGCTGGAGAACGGTTCCGGTGAACTTCCTGAGCCAGCATCGGTAGCGGTAACTCACGAAGAACTACTTAAGCGTGATGCCTACGACGCTGGCCGGGAGATCTCACCCCTTGCCCAGGCCGGTGATGCGTGCGTTGTCGACACCACAAATTTCACATTGATTGAAGTTATCGAGCAAGTGTGCA
>JBAXHK010000318.1:0-2514 GCA_037138935.1 Actinomycetes bacterium | reverse complement strand
CCGGCCGCCTGGTCGCACCTGGGGGTAAATCCCCCGCTGCCGCCACAGGGGGTGCTGGATCTAGGCACCTAGGGGCTCCCGCGGGGGGCACCGGTAGGCTCACGAGGTAGCCGTAATTTAGGTCGCTGTGGTGCTAGTGGTCTAGTTGGAGCCCGTCCGAACTTTTCGTCAGGAGCGCTGTGGATCTCGTCACGATATTGCCGCTGGTTTTAATCGCGGTCGTCTTCTACTTTTTGATGATTCGCCCCGCCAAGGCCAAACAGAAGAAACAGGCGCAGACTTTAGCCACCCTAGGGCCCGGTACCAACATAATGACCACCGCTGGAATCTTCGGCACGGTCGTTTCCAATGGCGATGAGGTCCTCGTCGAGATTTCACCCGGTGTCATCATCCGGATGCTGCCGGCGGCCATCGCCAAGGTTATCCCGGTTGAAGTACCAGAATTGGACACCCCGGATGGGCCAGCTGCACCCGGCGCTTCGGGCCCGGCGGCCTAGGCGATCCACAGGTGGCTCCTCCGGTAACTTCTAGGCCTCTCCGTGGGCTCATTGCCTTATTAATTGTTTTGGTTGGCCTATTGGCATGGGCCTTTTAGCCGGGCACCGCAAATACCGTGCGGCTGGGGCTCGACCTGCAAGGCGGTACGCAGGTGATTCTGGTGCCGAAGCCGGTTACCGCCGGGGCTGAAATTACCGATGAGCAACTACAGCAAACCGTCGCCATCATCCGCCAACGTGTCGATGGCCTCGGGGTGGCTGAGGCTGAAGTTACTACACAAGGCTCGGGGAACGGTGCCGCAATCATTGTTTCGGTGCCCGGCGCGGAGCAAGATCGGGTCGTCGATTTAGTCAAGCGCACCGCGCTACTTGATTTCCGACCCGTCGATACCCTGCTGAATCCACAGCCGTTCGACATCAATGCAACGCCGACCCCCGAGCCATCGGCGAGCGCTTCAGCAAGTGGATCAGCAACGCCTTCGCCAACGCCTTCGCCAACGCCTTCACCGACCACGACCTTTGTGCCCGGTACCTCATTAGTGCAGTCACCTGATAATTCAGCTGCTTACCAAGGTGAAGTCTTGGCTTTGGACTGCACGAATCCGGAGGCTTACACCGGTGGTATCCCAGATGATCCGGCGCTTTGGCTCGGCACCTGTGAGCGCACCGGTGGGGTTAAGTACAACCTGGAGCCGGCGTTCATCAAGGGCAGCAACGTAACCGGCGCTACCGCTGGCCTACCGCAAAATGGGGTGGGTAGTTGGGTGGTATCCCTGGAATTTGACAGCGAGGGGGCTAAGGCCCTAGCCGAGGCCTCTACAAAATTGTCCGCACTCCCAGATTCCGGTTCCGGGGTGAGTCCCTGTAATGCATTTGCGATTGTGCTCGATGGTGTGGTGGTTTCGGCACCGCGATTTAATGAGCCTATTCTTGGCGGTCAAGCACAAATCGAAGGAAACTTCACGGCGCAGGAGGCAAATGACCTTGCCAACGTACTCAAGTATGGTGCCTTACCCGTAACCCTTGATCCGGTAGATATCACCAGCGTTTCACCGACGGTGGGTAATGATCAGTTGCGTGCTGGCATCATCGCCGGTCTGCTTGGCCTTGTTCTGGTCATGATCTATCTGATGATTTACTACCGCGCCCTTGGCATTGTCGCAGTAATTTCACTGATCATTGCGGGAGCGGTCACCTATTTAATGATCGTGGTCTTTAGTAAGACCATCGGGTTGACTTTGACTCTAGCCGGGGTAGCCGGGGCGATCGTCGCTATCGGCATTACCGCGGATTCGTTCATCGTCTACTTCGAGCGTATTCGCGATGAAATCCGCGAAGGTCGCTCGCTTCGGCAGGCTTGTGAGAGTGGTTGGGTGCGGGCTCGGCGAACCCTCTTGGCGGCAGACTTTGTCTCATTGCTCGCAGCGGTAGTCCTTTATCTACTTTCCGTGGGCAGTGTTCGCGGTTTCGCGTTCGTCCTTGGGCTAACAACGATAGTCGATATCCTGGTGGCCTTCTGGTTCACGCACCCACTGGTGGTGCTTATCGGGCGTACTGGATGGATGCAGAAGGGTTCACGCTGGACTGGGCTCGACGCTGATCGAGTTGGCGGGCACGCTCTCACTGGTGAAGTAGTAAGCAAATCGCGCAGGCGGCAAAACACCGACCAAGAGACACTGGAGGTGCCAAGCCCATGAGCGGACGTATTGGGATTGCCCAACGACTCTATAGGGGTCAGGTTTCTTTTAATTTTGTTGGCAGGAGGCGGACTTGGTACGTCATTTCAGCCATCATTCTTTTGGTATCTGTTGGGGCGCTCGTCTTTCGCGGCCTAAATCTCGGTATTGAGTTTCGGGGCGGGGCTGATTTTGCGATTCCAAACGCAACATGCAGTATTGAGCAAGCCCGAGCTGTTGCCGAGTCGAAAACCGGAGCGCAGGCGATCGTGACCTCTGCGGTAAATGGCACGATTAGGGTGCAAACCGAGTCGTTGACAGCTGACGAAAGTTCAGTGCTG
>JBAXHK010000317.1:0-2521 GCA_037138935.1 Actinomycetes bacterium | reverse complement strand
TGTAGTCGAGATTACTTCGACACCGGCTTTTGCTAGGTATCCCGCAAATACCTGCGCGGCTTGCTTGGCTGGATCACTCACCCTAGTGACAGCACCGGGGCGCACCCGGCCTTCATCAACCATCAGAGCGCTCACCGGGGCGGCAATCCCCAGACGCGCCGCGTTCTTCGGCCAATTGGGCCCGGTCAATGGACCACTAAATAGTGATTCGTCATACTTCAATTCCAGTGGTGCACCCGGCGAGGCGGCCGCGGTCAACTTCGCTAAATCCTTTAAGGACGCGAACCCGCCGGCGAGGGGATCACCACCGCGTGCTCGTACCAAAGAGGTGTCGCCGCCCCCTACCAAGGTGATGGTGTTGCCAGCTCGCATGACTTTGGTGGCCAGCCGAGTCTTTGGGCCCAAAACTTCGAGGGCGGCCGCGGCGGTGAGTAATTTGATCGTAGAAGCCGGTATCCGGGCTTTATCGGTATTGACTCCCAGCAAGACTTGGTCGGTTGCCGGATCAACGACGAGGGCACTGAAGTCACCCAAGGCACTGCTCGCCAGTACCCGAGCCGTGGCATTTTGGACCCCTGCGGGGCTGGGGGCAGGTGCCTTGGACCCAACAACGGCGGTGGCCGTCAAGACCGGTGCGGCCGGCGGGATGGGGTTGGCAGCCAATGCCGGTGCCGCCAGCGGCAATCCGAACAGGAGAACAAGGGCCAACCCACCAGCCCTAGTGCCCCCGGAGCGAAATCGCATTTTCGATTGTGCCTTAGTCACCACAATAGGAGAGACTACGTCACATGCAGCCCCTCACCTTTGACGTCACAATCGAGATCCCCGGCGGGAGCCGCAATAAATACGAAATCGACCACGTAACCGGGCGAATCCGCCTGGACCGCATGCTCTTTACCTCGACCAGGTACCCGCACGACTACGGCTTCATCGAAGACTCCCTTGGCCTGGACGGTGACCCGTTGGACGCTCTCGTACTTCTCGGTGAGCCGACCTTCCCCGGGGTGCAGATCAGGTGCCGCGCGGTCGGGATGTTCAGGATGACCGATGAGGCCGGAGGCGATGACAAAGTGCTCTGCGTGCCAGCTAGTGATCCGCGCGTTGAGCATCTGCGCGATATTCACCACGTGCCGGAATTCGATCGACTAGAAATTCAACACTTCTTTGAGGTCTATAAGGAGCTCGAACCCGGCAAGAGTGTCGAGGGTGCCACATGGGTTGGGCGCACCGATGCTGAGGCTGAGATCCATGCCTCTTGGGATAGGTGTAAAACCGCCGCATGCGAGTGACGCCCCCTGCGCACCTTTGTCTAGTTACCGCCATCAGTCAGTTTTGATGCCACCACTTCGGTGCGCCGCAAATAGGTGCCAACAAATGCTTTCAAAGTTGCAGCGAATGGTAGCGCCAAGAAGGCGCCAACCGGGCCTAAAACTGCTGCACCGGCCAAAACGCTTAAGAATGAAACTGCGGTATTCAGCTCCATAGCCTTAGCCGAAATCCGCGGCTCGATGGTGAGGTTCTCGACCTGCTGATAAGCCACAATGAATACCAAGGTGGCGAACCCCTGGATTGGGCTTGCTCCGAAGGCCACGGCAACCGGCAAGATGCCACCAATATATGTGCCGATCGTCGGGATGAATGCCGAAACCAAACCCGTGAACACCCCGAGTGCTAGCCCATTAGGGACTTGAGCGATCAACAGAAAAATCGTGGTTGCCGTGCCACAAACCAATGCGAGCACCGACCTGGAGATCATGTAACTTGAAGTCTTTTCGATTGCGACCTCCCACACCGCAAGAATCTCACGCTGGCGGCGCTGTGAGAACAACGAACAAACCACCGTGCGAAATCTCGGCCCATCAACCACTAGGTAGAAGGTGACTAACAGCACGGTCAGAGCCCCGAAGACCACGCCGAGGAAGGTGTTGATGACCCCGATGACTCCGTTAGCCAGGAGCGATAAAGCATCATTCAAGTACTGATCCATCAACACGGATGGTTCTGGCAGGGTGATTGAGAAAGTCTCGTCAAAAAAGCTGCGAATTACGTCGTAGAGATTAGGGATTTCCGCTATCAGATCGACAACCTGCTGGAAGAAAACCAGGCCAAAAACAGCAAAGAACGCGGCAATCGCCCCAAGCCCTACGACGTAGACAAAGAGAGTCGCGAGTCCACGTTTCCAGCCGCGGGCCGCAAGCTTGTTCACGATCGGTTCAATACAAAAAGCCAAGAAGAAGCAAATGGCCACTGTCACCATTAAGTCGGTGAGTTGCAGTGCGACATACCATGCCGCAATAGACAAAGTAACCGCGAAAATCGCGTACCAGATCGCCTTTACATACCAGCGCGGCAAATGGGCGCCCTGGCTGCCATCTTCCATGCCGATCACCTTAGAGGGTGACTAATTAGTGTTATTCGGCCGAGGCTGAAGCCGCAGGCATGGTGCCGCCCGCTACCTGCACTTTAAGTGGCTTGAAAGTCTGCACTCGAATCGGCTCGGGAAGTGGAGTCACCCCATAGG
>JBAXHK010000316.1:0-2522 GCA_037138935.1 Actinomycetes bacterium | reverse complement strand
CATAACACACCGGCACAACACCGGCGGGAGCGCAAGCACCCGCCGGGTCGAGCCGACAACAATGATTGCGTTGTCACCAAGCCGGCCCACTTTTATATCCTGATCCGCCGGATCCGATAGCGGGATCCGCCACTCATAGCCCGCAACTGTTGGCAATACCCCGCCCGGCACCCGACTGGTGAACAAAGCATCCGCAGGCTTGCGCCTGATCGTTACCGGAAGTTTGCGCAACCCGGACTTACCAATCGGCTCTTCGGTCTTAAACGGCACGGTGATGATCGGCGTCTTGGTGATGTCGGCGCGCAAGGTGCGAACCCGCTTACGTTGCTTCTGCGCCCATTTACGTGGCCAGTTGTCAATGCTTGCCGGGTACCTATTCACAAAGATTGCATCTACGTGATGACCGAGCAGCGTCAAAGTGGCAAGATGTCGCCGCGTCTCGGCCAATACAACTTTCTCAGGTGTTGCAACAAGGCGCACCACACTGCCGCTTCCAGAAAGCGCCTGCTTGACTCTTCGTAAATCAGCGGCCAACTCTTGGAGCGCGGTAAGCACCGTAGCCTCTGCATTAACGGGGCCGCGCGCTGCTCTTGAAACCGCAAAGGCAGGCGTCATTACCGCTGCCAGCACTTGCTCCAAAGCTTCAGGCAGTGCCAAAAGTCTCGCGGTTTCCGCGGTTGGGCCGCCGTCTACTATAACAATGTCAATATCTGGGTCATCAAGTAATTCGGTCACGGCCAGGAGCGAAAGTATTTCGTCAATACCCGGTAGCACCGTCAATTCCGCCGCGTGAATTGGATCAACTCCGGCTTCGGTCAGCAACTCAACCGCAATGGCTTGCAATGAGCGCCATGACCGCGTGCGCTGGATGTGTGCATCCAAAATGGTCACTGAAAGTCTTTCATTAACCACATTTGGGGTACCGGGCTGCATCGCGATACCAAATACATCACCACACGAGTGCGCGGGGTCGGTTGAGACCAAGTGCACACGGCGGCCAGCATCGGCTAGTTGAACGGCGGTCGCGGCTGCAAGGGTTGATTTCCCGACTCCGCCTTTGCCGCTAAACAGAACCAGGCGAACTTGACTCGACACGTTTCTTTAGCCCTTTGAGTGCGGTGTCGACGATGACGCGTTCGGCCTTCCGCTTTATCATGCCGATCATCGGTATTTTCACGTCTACAGCGAGCTGATAATGCACGGTGGTCGTACCATCACCGTTTTCTGTCAACGTATAACTGCCATCCATGGCCGTAAGCATTTCGGCCTTCGTCAACGTCCAGCTGACCGATTTATCGTCATCCCAGTCGTACTCAAGTTCATAGGTGTCTTTGATAGGGCCCGATGCCAGACTAAACCGGGCATCGGCCGGGCGTGAATCATCCTCATACAGCGATAGGACTTCAACCGATGAAATGCCATCGCTCCACTGCGGATAAGCCACAAGATCGGCGATTACCGCCATGATGGCCGCCGGAGTTGCTTCTATGACGATGCTCGACTCGGTCTTGTCGCCCATGCAGACTCCCTCACAACAATCGACCGGACAGGGGCCAAAGGCTACTACCTAGCCCGGCCCGCCTAAAGGTCGATCACAAAGGGAAGTTTGCGGCCGTGAAAATGCCCCACATTTAGACATTCAGTTTTACCGACTCGCGCCCGCGCCCGCAGGGGCTGATGCACGTGGCCGAAGAGGTGGTAGGCCGGGGAAAACTCATTTAAGTAATCCAAGATCGCCTGGCTTCCAGTCTCGAACCGCCGCGCCACCGTGTCGTAGGTCAACTGCGGCACCGCCGGTGGGATATGGGTGAAGAGCACATCTACCGGCCCTAATGCTTGTATTTTTTCGACGTACTGCTCTTCGGTGAGTTCATAGGGTGTGCGCATTGGGCTCGCCAAGCCACCCCCGACGAAACCCATCCGAATCCCATTTATGGTTACTGCTGCACCATCAACTACTTGGTGCTCTGGCTTTAAGAACTCCGGCCACAAAGCTGGCACATCGACATTGCCGTAGGTAAGTAAGGCCGGAGCTGGCATAGCCTCAAAAAGCACTTCATATTGCTTACGGATCATCACCTCAAGTGAGGCCCACCGATCTGCGTGGTCAACTACGCCCCGGCCGCGCCAAGCAGCAGCGCTGAGCTCACGTGCGTCATCGAATCGATTTGCCGTGCGCGCCTCGATGTAGGCCCGCGTGTGCTCAGTTCCAAAAAGATCGGCATAGATCCCACGTGTTGGGTCGTCGTAGTCCAAGAAGAGGATTAAATCGCCCAAGCAAATAAATAGGTCCGAGCCGTCAGCCGCCCGCGCCAAAGCATCGCTGGCACCGTGGACGTCAGAGACAATATGCACTTTCACCGCGGATCACCCGGACGCCGATCGCCTTCGAGTTCATCCTTAAGTGCCCACGCTGAGCGTTTCCAAGCCATGGCGTGGCGGTGTCTTAATATGTCGATTTGGCGCCGGCCAGGCAGGGCTGGGTCCGCTCGCAGGTAATAGTGCAAGAGCACCCCATCACC
>JBAXHK010000315.1:0-2523 GCA_037138935.1 Actinomycetes bacterium | reverse complement strand
GCTTCGCACTTTTGCACGGCTTTCTGGTGGCGAGCGCCGCCGTGTGCAGCTAGCGCGCGCTTTGATCGCCGATCTTGATGTTTTGCTACTTGATGAGCCGACCAACCATCTCGACGTTGAAGTAGTCGCCTGGCTTGCGGAGTACTTGAAAGCGCAGTCCAAACTCGCAGTCGTGATTGTCACCCATGATCGCTGGTTCCTCGATGCACTTTGTGAGCGCACCTGGGAGGTCGTGGGCGGCGCGGTCGAAGAGTATGAGGGTGGTTATTCGTCCTTCGTGCTCGCCAAGGCTGAGCGTTTTCGTCAGGCTTCAGCAAGTGAGGCTAGGCGACAAAACCTGATGCGCAAGGAGTTAGCTTGGTTGCGGCGTGGTGCACCTGCGCGTACCACGAAACCGAAGTTTCGAATCGAAGCCGCGAATGAGCTGATAAGCAATGAGCCGCCACCGCGCGACAGCGTTGAACTGTTGTCATTTGCCGGATCCAGGCTTGGTAAAACGGTTTATGAACTAAATGACGCGACCCTAACGGTTGGGCAAGAAAATGCCGATGGGCCGATTGAACTCCTTGATCACTGCACCTGGAATATCGGCCCGGGTGATCGCATCGGCATCATCGGTTCTAATGGTGCGGGCAAGACTTCGTTGATCCGAATGTTGATCGGTGAGGTGGCTCCGTCCAAAGGTGCTATGAAGACCGGTGTCACGGTGAAAGTCGCCTATCTGTCTCAGCACCTTGAAGAATTGAATCCGAAATGGCGAGTGCTCGAAGCGGTTGAACACGTTGCCTCACGCGTTGACCTTGGTAAGGGCCGCGAGTTATCTGCTTCGCAACTTTGTGAAAGTTTGGGGTTTAGTTCTGACGCCCAATGGACCCAAGTCGGTGACCTATCGGGTGGTGAGCGCCGCCGCTTGCAGTTGACCAGGCTCTTGATGAACGGGCCGAACGTCCTGATTCTTGACGAACCGACCAACGATTTCGATGTTGAGACTTTGACCGCACTCGAGGATCTCCTGGATGGCTTCGCCGGCACTCTATTGGTGATTTCACATGATCGATATTTCCTCGAGCGAGTATGTGATGACTTTGTCGGGCTTTACGGTGACCGGAAGCTGTCTTCCCTTACCGGTGGGATCGACGAGTATTTGGCTGTGCGCCGGTCACAGGGGTCGATTACTAAATCTGCGTCGTCGAAGCCGGTTACCTCAGCGGCCGATCAAAGAGTGGCGGCCAAGGCAATTACCCGCACCGAAAGGCAGATAGAGAAGTTGGATAAACGCGAGCACGAGATTCACGCTGAATTGGTCGAGCACGCCACCGACTTTGAGCGGATCTCGGCTCTGAACGCGGAATTACTTGATTTGCAGGCTGCCCGAGTTGCCCTTGAGACTTTGTGGCTCGAACTAACCGAGGCCATAGCCTGAGCCGGCGCTTTGGGCAACAGCAGAATAGATTGAGCCCATGAAAAGTTCACACGGGGTCGTAATTGTTGGCGCGGGCTTCGCGGGGCTCACCTGCGCCCGTGAACTGGCAAAAAACCCGCGGGTTCACGTCACGGTAATTGATCGAAATCCGTATCAAACTTTTTCACCTTTGCTGTACCAGGTGGCGACCGGAGGACTACCCGAGGACGACATCGCCTACCCGGTACGGGCGGCAATCCCCGGCGTCGACTTCCGTCGCGGTGAGGTGGTTCGGATCGATCCGCTCGCAAAGAGCCTGCGCTTGGCTGATGCAACGGTAATCAGCTGGGATGATTTGGTGCTGGCTACCGGTAGCGTGGGTGCCACCTACGGGGTGGCCGGCGTGGCTGAGAATGCGCTGCAGATGAAATCAATTCAAGAGGCCCGTGAAATCCGCCGCCGCTTACTCATTACGTACGAGGATGTCGACGTCGGCTTGAAACCAAAGGAAGCACTGCGAGTAGTTGTCGTAGGTGGCGGCCCGACCGGGGTTGAAATTACCGGCGCGGTAGCCGAGTTGCAACGCAGCATGAAGCATGAATTCCCGCGGGTGGCGGAGTTTGGCCATGTCACCCTGGTTGAAGCTGGGCCGAGGTTACTTCCGTCATTCAACGAAAAGTCCAGTGCTCATGCGAAATCTGAGTTAGAAGAAATTGGCGCGGTGGTCTTAGTCGATGCAGCCGTCGACCGTATGTATGAATCAGATGTTCACTTGAAATCCGGTGAAGTATTGCCCTCTGGTACGACCATCTGGGCCGCTGGTGTTTCTGCTCCAGAAACTTGGACGGCCCTAGGTGTTGCCGATCGTGCAAACCGACTGCGGGTGCCACCAACCCTCGAATTATCCGAAGGCCTCTGGGTTATTGGCGACACCGCGAGCTTTGATGGGGCTGATGGCAAGCCACTGCCGATGGTTGCACCGGTTGCGTTGCAGATGGGCCGCCATGTTGCAAAGCAGATCAGCGCCAGACTTGCTGGCCAACCCTTCACCGACTTCGTTTATAAAGACTAAGGTCAAATGGCAACCATCGGGCGCCGGCGCGCGGTCGTAGAGATGCCTG
>JBAXHK010000314.1:0-2552 GCA_037138935.1 Actinomycetes bacterium | reverse complement strand
GCCGACGACGACGAAGTTCATCACCGACTACCTGCCGAAGCACGATCATCACAACCTCCTTAATTCCTACCTTAACCCGAGTCGACCATATCAGCGAGCCTACGTCTACCCCTACGGTAACCCGCTGCCTCCCGTGGCTATTCCCCAGCCTCTGCTAGCAGCTCCAAAACCAACTCCAGGCTCGCAAATACGGTGCCCTCACGGATAGCAGACCGGTCACCCTTAAGTTCAAGTCGCGTGGTCAGAGTCACTTCACTTCGGGCATCAAAAACTGCGATCCAGACGATGCCGGGGGGCTCCCCCGCTAGCCAATCCGGGCCCGCCACACCGGTGGTGCCTACCCCGATGTCACTGCCAAGTACCCGGGTGGCAGCTTGTGCGAGTTGGGATGCGACCTCCTCGCTAACCACCTGCTCCAGTGATACTTGATCCAACCCCAGTACCTGCGCCTTCACGTCGGTTGCGTAGGCAATAACTCCACCGCGCAGCATTGCTGAGCACCCGGGCACCTCTGCAATGCGAGCCGCAACAAGGCCTGCCGTCAAGGATTCAGCGGTCGCGAGAGTGACACCTGTGTCAATACATGCTTTAACCACCCGCACTGCTAGCAAGGCCGTCATAAATTAGCCTCACTCGAATTCGCTTTTGACTTTGAGCGAAGGCGCACAGCGCGCACCACGTAGTCGATGCCAGTGACCACCGTAAGTACCACGGCAACGGCCATCATGAGCATGCTCGCGGTCGACCACCAGGGCAGGTCGGGGACCTCAAGAAGATACATAGTGATCGCAACACCTTGGGCTACCGTTTTAGCTTTACCGCCACGACTTGCCGGTATGACTCCATGCTCAATTACCCAAAACCGCAACACGGTTATACCAAGTTCTCGAACAAGGATCACGATTGTTACCCACCAAGCCAGATCTGTCAGCACTGACAACGACACCAAGGCGGCGCCAATTAGTGCCTTATCGGCGATTGGGTCAGCGATCTTGCCGAAGTTGGTAACCAAACCTCGCCGGCGCGCAATAGCCCCGTCGACGAGATCGGTAAGGGCGGCGAAAACGAATACTCCGGCCGCCCACCAGCGAAATGTCAGGTCATGGCCGCCTTCGGCGAAGAGCAACACCACCATTACTGGGACGCAGGCAATTCGTAGCAGGGTCAAAAAGTTCGCGATATTTACTATCGAGGTACCCGAGACTAAATCACCAGCGGCATCCGGCTTAGGTGGCCTCACACCGGCTCCGCAAGTAGATCCACCCCTTCGGTATCGACAACATTGGCGGTCACGAAATCTCCAATGTTTGCGGCACCGCTCATGATCGTCGAACCGTCATCGGGGCCTTGATGTCCAGCACGGCCTACCAATCGCCCAGTTGGCTCACCATCTTCATCAAGCTCTTGGGTTTCAATGAGGACTTCAACCGTGGTACCGATTCGATCTTCGGCACGTTGCGCCATGATCT
This sequence comes from Actinomycetes bacterium, assembly GCA_037138935.1. GTDB lineage: Bacteria > Actinomycetota > Actinomycetes > S36-B12 > S36-B12. The sequence continues at coordinate 1,083 of JBAXHK010000314.1, read as the reverse complement.
CCTCGGCGACCGATGAAATCAATTCGACACGCGCACGGATAACATCTTCAGCCAATTTATCGGCAAATGTTGCAGCCTCGGTGCCATCCTCATCGCTGTAACCAAATATCCCAACCGCGTCCAAGCGTGCTTCATTTAAGAAAAGCACCAGTTCATCGAACTCTTCTTGAGTCTCACCGGGGAACCCCACGATAAAATTACTTCGGATCCCGGCCTCTGGGTTCAACTCTCTAATCTGGGCAATCAATGTGAGGAAATCAACTCTCCCGCCGAAACGCCGCATGCGGCGCAGCAGCGCAGTGCTGGCATGCTGGAATGAAAGATCGAAATAGGGCGCAACAACAGGGGTGTGCGCAATGACTTCGATTAGCCCCGGGCGCACCTCCGCGGGTTGCAAGTAGGCCACGCGCAATCTGCTTAGCGAGGTGGAGTTTCCAATCGCGGGGAGCAGTGACTCCATTAGCCGTATGTCGCCTAAATCTTTTCCGTACGAAGTCGAATTCTCACTAACCAAGACGACTTCCCGCACCCCTTGATCCACTAACCACTTAATCTCTTCGATGATGTCAGTGGTTGGCCGTGAAATAAACGAACCGCGAAATGACGGTATTGCACAAAAGGTGCATCTGCGGTCACATCCGGAGGCTAATTTTACCGGCGCAACCGGGCTACCATCCAGGCGGCGGCGCAGGATCGGCGGTTGCCACCCGGGTTCAGCACCCAAATCACTCTCACCATGACCTGGGATGGGCATGGTGACCGCAGGTCGATCAACCGGTGAGATCGGGAGCAAGGTCCGCCGATCGCGCGGCTGATGCGCGATTGGTCGATCACCAGCAATGATTGCTCGTAGTCGCTCAGAAATATCTGGGTAATCATCAAAACTCAAAACTGCATCGGCCTCGGGCAGCTCATCGGCTAGCTCGCGCCCGTAGCGCTCGGAAAGGCAACCCACCGCAACTACTGCTTGTGGCCCGCCAGTTGCACCCTTAAGGGCCGCAGCGCCAATTACGGCGTCGATTGAATCCTTTTTAGCCACATCTACGAAACCGCAAGTATTAACAAGCACCGCATCAGCGGTGG
>JBAXHK010000313.1:0-2565 GCA_037138935.1 Actinomycetes bacterium | reverse complement strand
GGGGTTCGAAACCCTGACGGCGCACCAGCAAAACCCCTGATGCGCAGGGGTTTTTGCTTTTAGTAGTGACGATGTCCGATCCCAATAGTGACATGGGTAGTGACATTCCGGCCTGGGGATTCCCGAACAGAAACGCCAGCGCAGCTCGAACTCGGTGATCGCTGACGGTCGGATGGCAGGAGACCAGGCGCGTCTGCCGACGGTGGAGCTGCGCGGCGCACGCACGCGGCTCCATATGGCCTTATGCCGCAGCTGATGTCAGGACTGCGGCCCGGCTATAGCGACGACGCAGAACTTGTTCAATCCAACGTAAACCCGCACTGGTCAATGAATACAAAGCTAGGTACAAAGTCCAAGGTCAGCGACCGCTTGACAGGAGCCATGGCTTCAAGAAGTACAAAAGCCCGCCGGGCGGGTGCGACGGAGCGGTACCTGCAGCGCCGCCGCCCTGAGCGCCGTCGAACCTACGACCGCTCGCGAATCGGAACTAGTGAATCAGTAGCTTCGAGCAATGTTCAGGTCGGGAAAGTAAGGCGCAACAATGTTTGCCACCACGCTAAGTGCTGCAACATCGGATCTTGCGGCTTTGCGTTCCGGGAAGCAGTCGGAGTAACGGATGAAGATGACCAGGTATGCGAAAGCGCCGCTCGCTGCGGCCCTCGCCGTCGTCGCCACCGCCATCCCGGCCCATGCCGACGACGGCCCAGCGGGGGACGGCCCCCGCGACAATTTCCTTTTCGTTCTCCATAGTGAGGGGATCAATACGCCCAGCGTGAGTGATGCCATCAAAGGGGGCTATGAACTTTGCGACCAGATCGCTTCCGGGGTGATGCCGCGCACGCTTGTGGACGAGATCGCGGCACACGACAACGGCCTAAGCGCAGACCACGCGGATACGGTAGTTGCTACTGCTGTCACCTGGCTGTGCCCCCAGTACCTCCGCCAGTACCTCGCCAGCCGCTGATGGATATTGAATCGAGTCGTCCACTGACAACGTGGGCGAAATTGGGCGCGATCGAATGAATCTCTTCAGACAAGACATTGACGTGGACGGGAGTTGCCTGTCTCTGCTGAATCCGCGGAGCGTAATAGACCTCTCTGCATCTAATGCTGAGCTTGCCGGGATTCTCGCGGGATTCATGACCATTGCGCTGACGACCCTTTTGGCACTGAAACGCGACGGCTCCGCGCTTTTCCGCTTTGGGGTCAAACATGCAACCGTCTTACTGGCAGTGGGAATTATCATCCTCGGCATTGACGCATACCTTTTTGGATTCGTCGCCGCAACACGACCGATTGAAATTGACGGATCTTGGCCAGCGGCTCATTCCGTGTGCCCAGCGGCGTGGGTGGATTTCATGCCTGCATCCGCGTTGCTATTGCTGGGGGCGGTGGTCCTCGTAGTCGGCCTGTCGTGGATCGTCGTCTGCAATGCCGAACCAAAGGATTTGCACTGGCTCGCGACATTCTCAAACTACGCTATCGCACTCATAACGGTAGGTTCGTTAGCGTTTCTCACGTATGGTGCAACAATATTCATCGATGAAATGCATGTCCTGAGCTTGGTTTCAGCAAAGTGGCGATTTCCGACACTGGTGGTAATACACGTGTACTTCCTGGCAAACTTCATTTATTACGCATACGAGGTGGTCGCAACAAATCTATCTCTGAATAGAAAAAGGAATATGAACCAGCCTGAGTTGACGTCGTCAGATCTCGGGTCTACAGAAATTAAATACGATCCTGACAACTGTATTCGCGGCAAAGTTCTAAGGGCAACCATAGGTGCCACCATCTACATGGCGACGGCCGTCATCTTCACGCTGCTTACCCCAATGAAGCCTGACGGGGGTAGCGCGGTCGCGTGGGACTATATCGGCTATGGGGGTGGCATAGTCCTCGGCGTCATCGGACCCGGAATCGTTTTCTATCTCGTTGTGCGAGCAAGCCCTGGGCTGAACGAGGTGCATGGGCTATCTCCGCATATCGCGCAGCTGCCATAACCGCAGCTAACGCCATCCTCAAACGGAAATCGCATAGTGCAGAAGTACACCATGTGAATCATCGCCGAATCCTTCGGAGAAGGGACTCAAAGGCGACCACACCCGAGACACCAACCCCGTCGCCGCCGCAGCGCCGTCCGGCCCGGTCGCGGAGTCTCAATAGTCTGTGTCGATTCCAATTCCACGACCAGGCTGCTCATGCGACTTCTTGTCCACCAGGTGGCGGTAGCGGTTGCGCTTGTAGCCGTTCGGGCCGTACTCGTGCAGGTAGCGAGCGCGCCGCTCGCGGTACTCGGCGTCCTTGCGCCGGTACTCGGCGATCGACTCGTCGTCGAGCTTGGCCGGGTAGAAGCCCAGTTTCCTCGTTTAGCGCCGCGCGCAATCCCGCCGCCGCATCACCGTCGTCCACTAGCTAAAGGGGGCTGGGGATTCGCATAGACCGGTGTCCGAAACTAAAGATTTGAGACTGGAGATGGGGCAAGAAGTGCGGGTTCCGACCCATCGCGAGGCAAGGCCGGACGGCGTTCGAAGGTGTCAGTTGAATCTCAGCCCGATCAGTGAG
>JBAXHK010000312.1:0-2570 GCA_037138935.1 Actinomycetes bacterium | reverse complement strand
AGGCCAAATGCGATATCGCTAGCCATCGGGATACCCCAGCCCCGAGTGGAACCGTCAACGGCGGTCGAATTGATCAAGAAGAAGATGGCTGCCGAAAGAGCCATGCCCCCGAGCGCACCGGCGATTGGTACAGCCGCTTTAGCGGGTTTAGAAAGTGACCCGAGAACAAATTCGTGTTTGAGTTCGAGTCCGACCACGAAGAAGAAAACCGCTAGTAAGGCATCGGCAGCCCAAGCAGATATAGGTAGTGACAGCCACGGTGGTCCAATCTCGGTTTGCACAAAGGCGAAGTAGGTAGGGCTCCATACTGAGTTGGCCCAGATCAGCGCAACCGCCGCTGTGATGAGCAGCAGCACACCGCCCACGGTTTCGTCACGTAGTTGCTCAAGAATCCAGCCGCGTTCGCGAAGTGATGGACGCGCGAGAAAATCTTCGGGCGTTTTCATTCGCTAATTATCAGTCCTCGCTCTTGTTAGCGGCAAGGCCGGCGGCTATGAGGGTCATCACTGCTGGGTCAGCGAGTGTGGTGGAGTCACCGACATCGCGCTGTTCGGCGACATCGCGCAGTAGGCGTCGCATGATTTTGCCGGAGCGTGTCTTGGGTAATTCAGCAACGATAAGGATTTGTCGCGGTTTCGCGATGGCCCCAATCTCGTGCGCGACATGGTCGCGCAACTCTTTGACAACCGAGGTGCGACCGGCGCCATCGTCAGCCACCCCGCCTTTGAGTATCACAAAGGCGACGATGCCTTGCCCGGTGGTGGCATCGGCTGCTCCGACGACAGCAGATTCAGCAACTTTTGGATGTGAGCCGAGCGCAGCTTCAACCTCGGTAGTTGAGATGCGATGCCCAGATATATTCATCACATCATCGACTCGACCGAGGAGGCGAATTGCGCCGTCATGGTCAAGGCGAGCACCGTCGCCGGCAAAGTACACATCCGGGAAGTGTTGCCAGTAGGCCTCCCGATAACGCTCAGGATCGCGCCAAATCCCACGCATCATTGATGGCCAAGGCTCGGTGAGTATTAAGTAGCCCGTGGTGCCTTCACCGGTTGGTACGCCATGATCATCTACAACAGCAGTACCGATTCCGGGAAGTGCTGTCATCGCCGACCCGGGCTTGCAAGTAGTTACTCCCGGCAGCGGCGAAATCATGATGGCGCCGGTCTCGGTCTGCCACCAGGTGTCGACGATCGGGCAGCGACCACCGCCGATTATTTCGTGGTACCACAGCCACGCCTCGGGGTTGATGGGCTCACCAACTGATCCGAGTAGGCGAAGCGAAGAGAGGTCTTTACCGTTAGGAAACTCATCTCCCCACTTCATGAAAGTGCGAATGGCGGTTGGAGCGGTGTAGAGGATTGACACTTTATGGCGCTCTACGACATCCCACCAACGATCGTGTTTCGGGGTATCCGGGGTGCCTTCGTAGACAACTTGTGTTACCCGATTCGCCAGCGGGCCATAGACCACGTAGGAGTGGCCGGTAATCCAACCAACATCGGCGGTGCACCAGTAGACGTCGGTGTCAGGCTTAAGGTCAAAAACAGCATGGTGGGTATATGCGGTCTGTGTTAAGTAGCCACCTGTCGTGTGCAGTATTCCTTTTGGGGCACCGGTCGTGCCAGATGTGTAGAGAATGAAAAGCGGATGCTCACTATCGAAGGCTTCAGGGGTGTGCTCGGTGGCCTGACGTTCAACGATCTCGTGCCACCAAACATCGCGTGAAGTATCCCATTGGACATCGATGCCTGTGCGCTTCACGACGAGCACATGATCAACCGTCGGTGTGTTGGTGACTGCTTCGTCAACTGCTGGCTTCAAAGGCATGATGCTGCCGCGCCGGTGTTGCCCATCGGAGGTAATAACAAGTTTTGCCTCGGCGTCGTTGATGCGGCTTTCAAGTGCATGGGCTGAGAAGCCACCGAAAATCACCGAGTGTGGCGCACCAAGACGGGCGCAGGCAAGCATTGAAATAATTGCCTCGGGGATCATCGGCAGATAGATCGCGACGCGATCACCAGCCTTGATGCCGAGCTCGATCAGCGCATTGGCGGCTTGCGAAACATCGCGCTGGAGTTGCGCGTAGGTGATATCGCGTCGATCACCTAACTCACCTTCGAACTTTATGGCTACCTGATCGCCGTATCCGGCCTCGACGTGTCGGTCGACGCAGTTATACGCGACGTTGAGTTTGCCGCCAACGAACCACTTAGCAAATGGTGCATCAGACCAGTCAAGAACTTCGTCAAACGGAGTATCCCAAGATAGGCGCTTTGCTTGGGTTGCCCAAAAATCCAGGCGGTCAGCAGCTGCTTGGTCATATGCCGCTGAGGTGACGTTGGCTTGTGCGACGAAGGCCGCAGACGGCGCAAAGGAGAGGTTCTCGTGGGCTGAACTTTCCAGGGTCTGTGAGGGCATGCTGCATTATTGCGAACCTGAAGGTTAGATGGTGCTCATGGGTGAAATTGATAGCGGGATTACCGGCCCCGACCCATTTGGTGTTTTAGGTCAAGACATAGAGGTGGCGCGGGTGATGGCGGCCGCGCGCGAGGAGATTGACTCGG
>JBAXHK010000311.1:0-2572 GCA_037138935.1 Actinomycetes bacterium | reverse complement strand
CGCCATCCCGATAATCATCGGTACCGCAATTACGGTGAGCGGGAACCAAACCAGCGAAGCGATTGCCACCGACAAAGTCGTCAACACATAGACGTGCGGAATTTTCGACCCAACGATGAACACACTCGCCCAGATTCCGAGCACTAAGAAGGTGAACTCAAGGGTGAGGTGGCCCAGTCCGCTGACAGCAAGGCTTGCTGTCATCATCACGAAGGCGCCAATCCAAATGAGCGGCGCAGGGATAAAGCCCCGAGCCTTGTCACCGGAGGAGATCCGAAAGCGCGCTTCAGCTATCGGGGCGAAAATAAACGGAACCAGCATTACGAGAACAAACTCGAGGTAGATCACGGTATTTGCTGCCACAAAAACTTGGTTGATCCCACCAAATGACAGTTGCGAGATGACCGCGAGCAAGGTAGCCATCATCACCATGATCAGTTGCAGTGGGCCGCCGAGCGGCACCGCCTGCTCAATCGGGTTACCGGTAACAACCTGCGCGGCAAAGTCCAGCCACTTGGCGTTGTCTTCAGCCCCTTGGCGGACCAGCAGAAACCCAACACCTGTGTAGAGACCTGAAGTTGGAGCCGCCCATAGGCGCGACAAAATCAGGAAGCCAAGGCCAACGAGGAACGGTGCTATCACCGCGATCATTTGGCGGCTAAATGGCACCGCGGACGATCCGTGCAAACGTCGCCGGTAGAAGAAAGCGGCCACTAGTACCAGCAGCAGCGCAATTAGCACCGCGACTTGTAGTGACAAGAAATCCCATCGCTGCCCGCGATCATGGGTGAAGTTGATAAACGCCCCAACAAAAGCCACGGCCGCCGTGAGCCCCACCACCACAAAAGTGAGGCTGCGCACAAGCACAAATGCCGCAACAGGCAATGCCAAGAAGGCGATCAGAAAGGCGACGTTGCCCATTTAGCTCCAATGTGATTTCGGGACAGCCCTCGGAGTTTACCCGCCCGCGCATTTTGGCCGCCGTTAGCGAGGAAATAGCGTGGTTTCGGGGCGAGGGCCCAGTTCATCGGATAGCACCTGACAGACTTGCCAACCGTGAGCCCGATAGTTTCAATCGTGATACCGGTGTTCAATGGGATACCGCATCTGCAAGTCGCAGTGAACTCCATTCTCACCCAGACCTATACCGACCTTGATGTGGTGCTGGTCGATGGCGGCTCAACAGATGGTTCACGGGAGTGGATACATACCGTGGGTGATCCAAGGGTCAGGGTCGAACTGATGCCCCACGGCACCAGCGCGGCGAATAACTGGACAGCAGCCTCGCATGCCGCCCGCGGGGCCTACGTGAAGTTGCTCTGCCAAGACGATGTTTTGTACCCGCACGCGATCGAGCACCAAGTTGGCGACCTTGAAGCAAACCCGTCTGCGCATTTCGCTGTTGCCCAACGCGACATCGTCGATGTGAACGGAAAAATGACCTACCCCCGCCGCGGTTGTGCCGGGCTCAAGAACGGCGTGGTTGACGGGCAAGATGCCCTTCGTACTTCTTATGCGCACGGCACGAATATTTTCGGTGAGCCACTTGCGATTTTATTTCGCCGCGCACCACTTGATGCGGTGCTTTCTTGGAATGACGAGCGGCCATTTCTACTCGACCGCGAGCTCTATACCCGGGCTCTGCAGAATGGCCCGATCGTGGTGCGCCGCGAATCCGTCGGGGCCTTTCGAGTGAGCAGTAGTTCATGGTCCACCCGCATGATTAAGAGCCAAAAGGAACAGCTCTGCTCTTGGCAACGTGAGTTGGAACAAACTCTGCAGCCCCCGCCTACCACCACGCAGCGCGCCCAAGCCGCGTTCGGGCTTCATCAGCAGATGTTGCTACGTCAGATGGCCTATCGGGTGTTAAAACTGCGCGGATCCTTCCAAAGCGGCCCTACGGGCTAAACTGCGTCCGTGGCAAAGAGCCGGGAGAAATCCTTGACGGTCAGCGTCGTAATCCCAGTTTACTCCGGAGCCGACACCCTGCCGCAATTACTCGGCGAACTTGCTGCCCTGACTAACACCCAAACCACTCCAGGGGGTCGCGAATTCGCGATCACCGAAGTCTTACTTGTTTGGGATCGAGGCCCGGGGCGCAGCGATGAGATCATCAGGCAATTGAAAGTTCAGTATCCATTCGTGAAACCGATCTGGCTCTCGCGAAACTTCGGGCAGCATGCCGCGACTTTGGCCGGAATGACATCAGCAAGTGGCGACTGGATAGTCACGATGGATGAAGACGGTCAACAAGATCCTGCATTTATTGGTCCGATGGTCGACCTCGCCTATGAAGAACATGCGCAACTTATCTACGCCGATCCAACCAATGACGCTCCGCATGGCGCCCTCAGAAATGCCGCATCGAAAACTGCTAAGTGGCTATTCGTCAAGCTCCTCGCCGGCCGATCCTTCGCCGAGTTCAACAGCTACCGGCTCATCCTCGGCGAAGTCGGCCGCAGTGTCGCCGCCTATACCGGCTCGGGCGTCTATCTCGACGTCGCACTTAGTTGGGTAGTGGCCGACGTGGCTAAGGAGCCGGTTGTCGCGCGCGCCGAGGGGCGCCCTGCTA
>JBAXHK010000310.1:0-2598 GCA_037138935.1 Actinomycetes bacterium | reverse complement strand
ACCGGCTACGCGAATCACCACGGCCTCCGCTCCGGCCGCAGCGCAGGCGCGGCCGGCACCTGCGATTAGACCCGACATCACCTGCTCGTGCCACGAAGCAGCAATAATCGCCACCCGGAAACCTTCGCCACTTGGCGCCATGTCGGGAGATCCGGAACCACTCATGGGGTGTTCTCCTGGGCATCAAAGCTTAAAGTGTGACCCATCCGTTCAGCTTTAGTATGCAGGTACGCAACATTGTGATCGTTTGCATCAATCTCCATCGGTACCCGCTCGGTTATGGACAAGCCATAACCCTCAAGCCCGGCCCGCTTGGCTGGGTTGTTCGTTAACAACCGCATGGACTTGATGCCAAGATCGGCAAGGATTTGAGCACCCGTGCCGTAGTCCCGTGAATCAATAGGCAGGCCGAGATCCAAATTCGCATCCACGGTGTCGCGTCCTGCATCTTGTAACCCATAGGCGCGCAACTTATGGAGTAGCCCTATCCCCCGGCCTTCATGACCCTTCACATACAGCACCACACCACGGCCTTCAGCGGAAATCTTTTTCATCGCCCCGTGCAATTGCGGGCCGCAGTCACAGCGCAAGGACCCGAATACATCTCCGGTCAAGCACTCGGAGTGCACTCGAACAAGAACATTCTCGCCATCGGATATATCTCCTACCACCAGTGCCACATGTTCAGATCCATCTACCTCACTGCTGTAGCCAACCGCGATGAAATCTCCGAACTCAGTTGGTAACTTGGTGGTGGCTACGCGCTTGATCTGTTTTTCGGTGCGGCGCCGGAACCTAAGCAGATCAGCAATGGAAACCATCACGAGTCCGTGCTCATCAGCGAATCGACGACAATCCGGTGCCCGCATCATCGTGCCGTCATCATTTACCAATTCACACAAGGCACCCGCTGGGGAAAGATCGGCTAATTTGGCGAGATCCACGGCGGCTTCGGTGTGACCGGCACGCCGCAGCACTCCACCTTCGACGGCGCGAAGTGGCATCACATGACCTGGCCGCGTTAAGTCTGAAGCATCGGTAGACGTATCCGCTAGCACCCGAATCGTTCGTGCCCGATCAACCGCTGAGATACCAGTGCTCTCAACATCGCGCGCATCAACCGACACCGCATATGCCGTGCCCTTGCGATCTTCATTCACAGCGGTCATCGGCGGCAGGCCCAAGCGGTCAAGAATCTCACCGGTCATGCCGACACAGATGTACCCGGAGGTATGTCGGATCATGAAAGCCACATTTTCTTGGGTCGCAGCCGAGGCTGCAAAAATCAGGTCGCCCTCATTTTCACGGTCTTCATCGTCAACTACGACTATCGACATGCCCGCCTTAATCGCCGCGATTGCCGAATCAATCGAGTCAAGTCCTGTCGATGGATTGGTATCAACAAATGGCTCAGGAAGGACCGCCGGTACATTCTTTGCGATGTCTTCGTCAAATACCTCGTCGGCCGGGATCACTTAGCATCGCCTTTCATTAGCCGCTCGACGTACTTAGCGATTACGTCAACTTCTAGATTTACGATGTCACCAACGGTCAGCCCACCCAATGTGGTGTGCTCCAAAGTCGTTGGAATGAGGGATACCGAAAAGTAATCGGGGCCGGCTTCAACAATGGTTAGCGACACCCCGTCCACCGTAATCGAGCCCTTTTCTACCAAGTATCTAGCTAGATCTAACGGCAAGGTGAATCGAATTAGTGTCCAATGCACGTTTGGCTCGATCGCGAGCACGGACGCTACTGCGTCAACGTGACCCTGCACCAGGTGGCCGCCAATGCGGGAGTCGAGCCGCGCCGCTCGTTCAAGGTTTACCTTGGACCCGATGGCTACCTTGCTTAGTGAACTTCGATTTAGCGTCTCTGCCATGACATCAGCGGTGAAATAGTTCGCCCCAAGATCAACAACCGTTAGGCAAACGCCATTGACCGCGATCGAGTCACCCTCCTTGACATCACTTACTACCACGGCGCCTTCAATTTTTAATTTGGCAGCATCGGGTAAAGACTCAATGTGCGCAATTCGCCCTAATTCTTCGACAATACCAGTGAACATGTATTCATCTTAGTCACTCGGTGCCGGGCTCATCGCCCCGCGAATAAGTACATCATTGCCGATGACCTCAACTGCGGCGACCGTGACCGCTTGTGGGCTCGGCAGCGGTGCCATGGCCACCGGTCCAGCGCCGAGAAATTGCGGTGCCACGAACCAGAGAACTTCATCTACCAGGCCGGCTTTCACGAAAGCAGCAATGAGAGTTGGCCCACCTTCGATCAAGACCTGCTGAACCCCCTTGGCCAGAAGCGCTTCGAGAATGCGATTTGGGTCGTTTTCGCGTATCTGAATACCCGGACCAGCACCTACATCAGCAAAAATCCTTAGGTCAGTCGGCAAGTGGCGACCCCCAACCACGACCCGCAGCGGCTGATTGGGTAGCAGCGCCCCTGAAGTATCGCGTGCAGTGAGCGCTGGGTTGTCGACGATTACCGTATTCGCGCCAACGAGAACCGCATCGACCTCGGAGCGAAATTGACCAACCCAAGCCCGAGCCGCCGCACAGGTAATCGTAGTCGGCCCGCCACCTG
>JBAXHK010000309.1:0-2603 GCA_037138935.1 Actinomycetes bacterium | reverse complement strand
CTACCCGATATTTTGCTTAATTCCCATTACTACCAGGCCACTTCGCATGGAGCCGAGGCCCATTGGGCGCAGGTGGCCGCACGCCTAGAGCAAGCGCGGCGCGGGGAGCCGGCCGGATAAGGTTGGGCTAAAGCATTCATGAGTCACTAGCCGGTTTGGGAGTAGTCGTGCGTAGGTTGTTCTGGACCGCGGTAGGTGCTGCGGGCGGGGTGGTGCTTTACCGCCAAGGCCAAAAATTCTTGGCTGATGCTCGTGAGCAGGGCGTAGTCGCCAGCGCCCAGCAGGTCGGGCTTTCCGCTGCTTCTACTTTGGCCACCGCCCGAGCTTTAATTGCCGGTGAGCACCGAGTCGCCCCGCGTGCGGTGCCGGGGCGAGCCGCGTCAAAGGTACGTGGCTGATGGATTCCGCTGAGATTCGAAGTCGTTTCCTGCGTTACTTTGCAGATCGCGGGCATCAAATCGTGCCATCGGCGTCATTACTTCTTGACGACCCGACCCTGCTATTTGTTAATGCCGGCATGGTGCCTTTTAAGCCATATTTCTTAGGCGAAGCACCGGCGCCATATCCGCGGGCCACGAGCGTGCAAAAAGTCGTTCGAACCTTAGATATTGAAGAGGTTGGTAAGACGACTCGGCACGCCTCGTTCTTTCAGATGGCGGGCAACTTTTCCTTCGGCGATTACTTTAAGGCTGAAGCGATTCCTTTCGCCTGGGATTTATTAACCAGATCGATCGCAGATGGTGGGTACGGGTTCCCTGAGGATCGACTGTGGGCAACGGTCTACCTAGATGATGACGAAGCCATCGACATCTGGCATAAAAAGGTCGGTTTACCACTTGATCGTATTCAGCGCCGTGGCATGGCTGATAATTTCTGGTCGATGGGGGTTCCGGGCCCATGCGGTCCTTGCTCGGAAATCTATTACGACCGAGGTAGCGAGTACGGTCTAGATGGTGGCCCGGTTGTTGATGAAGACCGTTATCTCGAGGTCTGGAACCTGGTCTTCATGCAGTCAGAACGTGGGGCGGGGCCGGCAAAAGAGGACTATCCGATTCTCGGGGATCTGCCTGCTCAAAATATTGATACCGGCATGGGCCTGGAGCGCATGGCTGCGCTACTTCAAGGTGTCGAGAATATTTATGAAATCGACACCACCCGCGGGATATTAGATCGGGCCTGCGAGTTATCCGGTGCGGTCTACGGGCAAAATACCAAGGACGATGTCGCACTGCGCATAGTCGCTGATCACGCTCGCACCTGCGCCTTCCTGATCGGCGATGGCGTGATACCCGGTAATGAGGGTCGCGGCTATGTTTTGCGCCGCATTATGCGCCGGACTATTCGAATGATGAGGCTATTAGGCGCGGGTGATCCCGCGATGCCTGAGTTGATTGATGCCACCGTGCTGGCAATGGCCCCGCAGTACCCAGAACTCAACGATGAAGCCAACCGCATCAGACAGATCGCGGCTGGTGAAGAAACCGTATTCTTACAAACATTGAAGACCGGAACGACAATATTTGATGATGCTGTGCAGCAGGTTAAGGATCGCGGCAGCAACACGTTGCCCGGGGCCAAAGCTTTCGCGCTTCATGACACCTACGGGTTTCCATTTGATCTCACCCTTGAGATGGCAGCCGAGCAAGGCCTCGTGGTCGATGAAGACGCCTTCCGTCAGTTAATGGGGCAGCAGCGTGAACGCGCAAAGGCTGATGCGCGTGATCGCAAAGTGGGCTTGACCGCCACCACCGAATATCGCGATATCTTGCAGGTTGGCGGTACTACAGAGTTCACCGGATATCTTGAAGCCGCGAGTGATGCAACAGTTATCGGTCTACTCCGCGATGGAGTCACGGTGCCGATCGCACGCCTCGGCGAGCACGTTGAAGTCATCCTGAATCGCAGCCCTTTTTATGCCGAAGCCGGTGGGCAATTAGGTGACCACGGCCGCATCGTCACAGTCGATGGCGGGGTCGTTGAGATCTACGACGTACAAGTGCCGGTGCCAGGATTATTCGTACACCGTGGTGAGGTGGTACTCGGTGAGATCGTGCAAGGTGCGTCAGTTACCGGTGAAGTAGACGTCGCTCGGCGCAAGGCCATCTGGCGGGCACATACCGCAACCCACCTGATCCACCGGGCTTTTCGCGAAAGACTTGGCGACACCGCGACACAAATGGGTTCGGAGAACGCTCCGGGGCGAATTCGATTTGACTTCCCGAGCCCAACCCCGGTCGGTTCCTTGGTTCTTCAAGAAGTTGAAGCCCGTGTCAACGAGGTGCTTCTTGAAGACCTCGAAGTAAGCGCGCAGTTGATGACTCAGCCGCAGGCTAGAGCTATGGGAGCGATGGCGCTCTTCGGCGAAAAATATGGTGATCAGGTGCGCGTGGTGTCAGTCGGTGACTGGGCCCATGAGCTTTGTGGTGGCACACACGCCCTGAGATCAGGGCAATTGGGTGTGGTGACATTCTTGTCCGAAGGTTCGATCGGTACCGGGGTGCGGCGCCTTGAAGCTCTTGTCGGTGCAGATGCCTATACCTATTTGGCACGTGAGCATGTTCTAGTGAATCGCCTGACGGATTTGTTGAAAGCGCCAAGTGACG
>JBAXHK010000308.1:0-2603 GCA_037138935.1 Actinomycetes bacterium | reverse complement strand
CGCAAAATATCAACTCGGATGGAACTTCGAGTTATGCCAACATCGTGGCGCGGGTGCCAGCGGAAACTTTGGATGCCTTCGTGAGCGACCTCGGTGATCTCGGCACTGTTATCTCCGTGAGCATTAACGCCCAGGACGTCACCACCCAAGTCGTTGATTTAGATGCGCGCATTGGGGTACTGCAGACTTCCATCGACCGGCTTGAAATCTTGCAGGAGCAAGCCACTAGTGTCACCGATTTAGTGGCGGTTGAGACTGAATTGGCCAACCGCCAGGGCGAGCTTGACTCCTTAACGGCCCAACGCGGTTATCTTGGGCAACAAGTTGCCATGTCTACCGTTACCGTATCCCTTTCGCCAATCACTGAACTGACTTCAAGTACCGCCCCTGGTTTCTTAGCCGGGTTGCAAAATGGCTGGTCGGCTTTCCTGGCACTAATTGCCTTCGCGATCACCAGCGCTGGCTTCTTAATTCCGTTTGTGATAATCGGCGCTATTATTGTGATCCCGGTAATCCTCGTGGTCTTAAAACGAAAGAAGTAGAGCAACTTTTGGACGTTATCGAAGTATCCGGTGCGGGCGCTGCTCGCGGTTTCACCCATGGTCAGGTCCGTGCACAACAGATCGGTGAAGCAGTGCGCGCCCTTCGCCAGCAACTACATGAGTCCGGAGTTGATGTCGATGCGGTTACTGATCGCCTCATAGACAGCGAACTGACCAACACTGCGCTCACCTGCACCCCTGATCTTTGGAATGAGGTAACCGGTATCGCCAGCGGGGCTGAAGTAGCACTCGTTGACATCTTGCTACTAACATTTCTCGATGAAGTATGGAGTTTCACCGGTGGCTTGGGTTGCTCGGTTGCAGCTCGTTCCAGTGCTGCTTTCCTCGGCCAGACAATGGACTTGCCGCTGTGGACCTCCGGGAGACTAATGATCCTTCGGGTCAAGGCCGAAGACAAGCCTACGGCACTCGTCATGAGTTACCCGGGCATGATTGGCTTGTGCGGGGCAAATGATTCCGGCCTTGGTGTCGCGGTCAATGCACTTGAGCAATTCACGGCCGACAGCAGCGGGTTGGGCGTTGCTTTCATCATGCGGCACCTATTGACTTTGAAAAGCCTTGGTGAGGCCGCCAAATTTATAAATGGTATCCCGCACGCGGCCGGTCAGGCTTACACAGTTGCAGCACCCGATGGCATCGCAACTTGGGAGTGCGGGCCCGGCCACGTGAAAATCGTAACTGCCCCAGCCGCAAGCCAGTGCGCCCACACTAACCACCTGCTGGCTGAACCAGCGAATGCGAGTAGATCATCACTTCGACGTCTGGCGACTTTGCAGCAAGCGCTCGCCAGTGACCTAGACCTTCGCGGCACCTTGTCATACGACGTTGTCCTGACTGATCCCCGCACGTCCAATGCCGGAGTTACTTTTGCAGCGTTCGTGGCAAACCCTCCGGCCGCGCATGTTGATTTCGCCGACGGCCGCACTCTAAGGGCCGGTGCCCCGGTATGGGAGTCGATTAAATACATCGCTAACGCGAGTCACTAGTTAGGTCGGCGATGACAGCTCTTCCTGACTCAAGGCGGGCCACCGGCACCCGGAACGGGCTAGCCGATACGTAATCGAGCCCGGCATTGTGGAAGTAGTGGATTGACTCTGGGTCACCACCATGTTCTCCGCAGATCCCAAGTTTAAGGTCAGGGCGCGCCTGCCGACCCTCGCGAACCGCGATATCAACTAGGCGGCCGACCCCATCGGCGTCTAGGGTCTCAAACGGTGAAATCGTTAGAACACCCTTCTCCAGATAAGCCGCGAAGAATGCCGCTTCGACATCATCTCGACTAAATCCCCAGGTGGTCTGAGTCAAGTCATTGGTGCCAAACGAGAAGAAATCTGCCACCTCCGCGATCCGATGAGCCGTTAAAGCTGCCCGCGGGAGTTCGATCATCGTCCCAATAGGCATCGAGATTACCCGACCCGCCGAGGCGCTTGCCTCGGTCAGCACCTGCTCAATTTCATCGCGAATCAGGAGCAATTCACGCGCTGATCCAACAAGTGGCACCATGATCTCGGGCTTGGGGTTTCCCCCGGCAGCGATACGAGCAAGTGTCGCCTCGGCTAGTGCTCGCACCTGTAATGCATACAGGCCCGGCACTACCAACCCCAATCGGACACCACGCAACCCCAGCATTGGATTCGACTCATGGAGCCGATTAACCGCTAGCAAAATACGATCATCGTCCGCATGGTCTTCACCACGCTCCTGCGCCAGCGCGACTCGCACCATTAATTCAGCGCGATCGGTTAAGAACTCATGTAGTGGCGGGTCGAGCAGGCGTCCCTTAACTGGTAGGCCGTCCATTGTTTCTAAGATCTCAATAGAGTCTTGCCACTGTAACGGCATCACTGCGGCGAGTGCGGCTTCGCGATCAACTCCCGTTTCGGCGAGGATGACGTGTTCGATTAGTTCACGGCGCTCACCAAGAAACATATGCTCGGTGCGGCACAAGCCGATACCTTCAGCGCCGAGCAACCTTGCTCTAAGGGCGTCCTCTGGAGTGTCCGCATTGGCCCTTACTCGAAGCCTACGCACCTTGTCCGC
>JBAXHK010000307.1:0-2607 GCA_037138935.1 Actinomycetes bacterium | reverse complement strand
ATCAACCAGCAGATCACTTCACTACTTCGGTTATGTTCAGCGATGAAGTGTCCAATGGGCTGTCCGAAACCATTCAGGCTATAGATGACGGTACTGAGTTGATTGTTACCGATGTCGGTGCCGGTGGTGCACAACTCACCTTGGCTCTCGCCGATCGGCTCGCCGATCGCCCGTGGATTCAACTCGAAGCGATTGACTTGCGAGCAGCCCCGCCTTCGCTGCCACCTTCGATCAACTGGCGGGTCGGCGATGCCCGCACGATTTCACTCCCACCGGCCCAGCGCGTGGTAATCGCTCACGAGTTTTTGGACGATATCCCGTGCGAAAGATTCGAAGTCGATGAGTGGGGCGATGCCCGGCTGATTATTGTCGCTGACGGTGAAGCAGTAATGGGTCCGTCATTGGCTGATGATGAAGCGTGCTCGGACTTCGAGGTCAATGCGGCCCCATTACGGATCTGGCTCGATACTTGGTGGCCCGCAAGAAGGCCCTACATGAGAGGTGAGATTGGCACCACCCGTGACGCCACCTGGCAGCACGTAACCGGTTGGATAAAATCCGGATTAGGTATTGCGATTGATTACGGGCACCTATTACCTGAGCGAACAGCTGGCACCTGGGATGGCGGCACGCTTACCGGTTTTCGTGACGGCCACCCTGTCACACCAATGCTCGATGGCTCTTGCAATATCACCGCGCACGTCGCGATGGATGCTCTTGCCGCAGCACGACCCGATAATGACTTCACGATAAGGCGGCAAAACGAGATACTTCGCGGTGGGCACGTCACTAAGCCCGGGGGCCTGGGGGATTTCCTGTGGTTGACGCAGGCGTTTTCGCGAACCTGACAAGATGAGCGTGTGCAAGAGTTATTGGTCGCTGTCGGCGCCGCTCGATACCTAGACCATGACGTTGTCCTTGAACTCGATGATCTCCACCCAGCCTCACATGCCGCACTGCAAATTCGGGTAACCCTTGACGACCAAGACCTGATTAGCACCGCAGATCCACAGGTTGGTCTGCTGCACCGAAGCGCCGAGAAGCTTTTCGAAGCCCGCGACTACCGGCAGATCATGATGCTCGCCAACAGACATGACTGGCTTTCAGCGTTTTCGTCCGAACTCGGTGTTGCGCTCACGGTCGAGTCGGCCATGGGGATAATCCCGCCACCCCGCGCAACCTGGACTCGAACTCTGCTCGCCGAGATGAACCGCGTATCCGCCTCACTCCTACTACTTGGTGCGCCGACAAGTGATCTACCGCTACTGCAATTGCGCGAGCGTTTCTTGACGCTGCAAGAACTGGCAAGCGGGGGCCGCGTGCACCCCATGATTAATCGCATTGGCGGCCTCGCGCACCCAATAACAGCACCGTGGCTCACCGAATTGGCGATTCTCGCCGCCGAATTACATGCGCGGCTGCCGGCCATTACCGAGGCCACCGAAGCGGCGACTGCGCCATTTGCTGGCCGCGCGGTCTTATCGCGTACTGATGCAATCACTTACGGGGTCACCGGGCCGGTTGGTCGCGCAAGTGGCTTGGATCTGGACTTAAGGCGCGATGAGAATTACTTGGCTTATGGGGATCTAGCTGAATTACTAATTGTGCCCACCTCGACCGACGGGGATTTGCCAGCTCGTTACCGAATGCTGATCGAGCAACTGCCGGTGTCACTAAACCTGATGACCGCGTGCGCAGAGTTTGTCCTCGGCGACGGGGCGATCAATGTGCCCCTGCCCAAAGTAGTAAAAGTTCCAGAGAGTACTTCGTATGGCCAAGTTGAAGGTCCACTCGGTGTCAGCGGCTACCTGCTGGTCAGCATCGGGGCGAAATCACCTTGGCGGCTAAAACTGCGCACTCCATCACTAAGTAATGTGCAGGCAATGGCCGCCGCCGTAGTGGGATTGCCCATGAGTGACCTTGGAGCCGCGCTGATGTCTTTCTTCTTCGTGGTCGGCGATATCGATCGCTAATTGCAGTAGCAATAACTACCTAATTCGGCGAGTTATTTCTCGTGCTCGCGCAGGTAGGTGGCGAACCGTGCCCGCAGCAGCGTTTCGGTGGTCGGATCAAGTTGGTCATCACCCATCATTTCGCGAACTGCCTTTACGGTCTCGATGAAGGTGCCGCCTACCGCACCAAGATCACCGCCTTCACCTTCGATGGCCACCATGCCGGGCATGTGACCGAAGAGGTCGGTAAAGAAGCCAAGATCGAGCCGCTTTTCAGCGACGTGGAAGGCGCGATGGCGCAATTCATCAAAAGGCAGGTCTTCAAGAACTTCACTCATGGTCCTGACCCTATCTGGGCACCGTTGGTATCGTCATGGTCGAGCGGTAACCGGCAAATATGTTCTAGCCACAATGCCACCGCAACTAGGAGAAGTGACCCCATGGCCGTTCCCGCAGCCGCCCACAGGGTCTCTTGACCTGCCATCGTGAACCGAGTAGGTAGCGCCGCCAACCCCACGCCCGAGTAGAAGCCCGCGACGAGAGCGCCCGTTCGCGAACCCGCCATGGCTAGCGCCGCGGTGCGAGCGGCCACAATCGGTGGCAGCGGCTTGGCACCCGACCGGCGTTTGAGGCGCGGGCGGGCCAGGAAGGTCCA
>JBAXHK010000306.1:0-2610 GCA_037138935.1 Actinomycetes bacterium | reverse complement strand
CAAATACGCCGCTGGCGCGACAGGTTGCTGCTGGAACAGTTGCGAGGCCCGATGAAGATGATGCTGCCCATCGGTACGAATTAGTGGATCACCTGCTAACCGAGCGTGGGTTCACTTGGTATGAAGTGTCTAACTGGGCGCAGCCGGGTGGGCAATGCAAACACAATCTGCATTACTGGGTTAATGATGATTGGTTGGGCATCGGCCCGGGTGCCCATAGCCACCTTGATGGTGCGCGTTGGTGGAACGTAAAGCATCCGCGTTCGTACTCGCAGAAATTGACCGCCGGTGAGTTACCTATTGACCAGCGTGAGGTATTGACGCCTCCGCAGATCCGGATGGAGCAGGTCATGCTGGGGTTGCGAACCGCCTCGGGCCTGGACTTAGCAGCCGTCGATGGCCTCGATGATCAGGTCATCGCCAGACTCGCAAGTGATGGCTTGTTAGACGAAGCCGAGCTGGCCGGTGGTCGGCTCGTAGTCTCGACGCGGGGTCGACTTTTTGCCGATGCGATCGTGCGCGATCTCCTGGGCTGAACGTGAATGCGCACGTTATTGTCGTGAAAAGTAGATAATCGGCCGGTTTCACGACAAAAACGTGCGCATTCAGAGCTATGGGCTAAAGACAGGTGGTGTCCTGCGCTTGCTGTTCATGGGGATCCCATCCAGCAGGTCCACCTTCTTGTTGTCTTGGGCAACCCGGGGCGAATCTCGCTAAACCCTTGGTTTTCGGGCGAAAGCGTTTTACCATCATTTACAGGTGCCCGTTTGGGTATTGGCCCGCTAAAGAATGAGAGCATGAAATGCCCCGTATTGACGTTAATTCGCCAGCAAGTTCAGCACCGATCGACCGCCTCGCACTCGGTGTTGGCCCGGTGCGCCCGGGTGTGGGCAGCATTGGCGGGACCCTAAACCCCTCCTTCATCCATTTGCCGAGGAACCCCCGATGTTCATGCTTTGAGGGTAATGAAGAGTAGTAGACCAATCCATTGGTGAATGCGCACGTTATTGTCGTGAAAAGTAGATAATGGGCCGGTTTCACGACAATAACGTGCGCATTCAGAGCTATGGGCTAAATACAGGTGGTGTCCTGCGGTAACCGCTGGCAAAAAGTGGTGACGTAATAATCATGTCGGCGGTAGTCCGGTTACTTGCAATAGCGATATTCCACAGTGTGGCGATACGTAACAGTGCCTTAACGTCCGGGTCGTGCGGTTGCTGTTCGAGGGGATCCCAGAAGAAGACCAAGAGATCGATCGCGCCTTGGGCAATGAACGCACCGATTTGCTGGTCGCCACCGAGTGGGCCGCTCAGGAAACGTTTGACCGGAATGTCGAGCTGGTCGCGAATGAGCCGGCCGGTGGAACCGGTCGCGTAAATGTGATGTTCGGAGAGGATTTGACGGTTGTGAGTCGCCCACTCCAATAGGTCGGCCTTCTTATTATCGTGAGCAACCAGCACTATGTGCTTCCCGGCTGGACCTGCTAACTGGCCATCGGTTAACTGGCCATCGGTTAACTGGCCATCGGTTAATTGGCCATCGGCCGCGGGCGACACGGTTCGGGCACCCCAATCGGGGACGAAATCCATCACGCCCAGGAGGTGTTCCACACCCGAACCTTCCCGGGGCAAGATTTCAGCACCGGGGTGATCCGATTAAGGACTGATGAATGTTCGGCGGAGGTTTAGGCGGCGTATTTCGGGCACTATTCGGAACAAGGCGTATTGTTAGCACTCACGAGTGCGGAGTGCTAGTGGCAACTGGGCGAAGGAGGGGCAAATGCTAGAAGATCGGCGCCTTGCCGTACTCCGAGCCATCGTCGAGGATTACGTCGCGACCCATGAGCCGGTGGGTTCAAAAGCGCTGGTGGAGCGCCACAACCTAGGAGTTTCGCCCGCAACAATTCGCAATGACATGGCCGCTTTGGAAGACGAGGGCTACATCGCTCAGCCGCACACCAGTGCGGGGCGCGTACCGACAGACCTCGGCTACCGGCTTTTCGTTGATCGACTTTCTGGTGTCAAGCCACTTAGCTCACCGGAGCGCCGCGCGATTCAAGAGTTCTTGGATAGTTCAGTCGACCTTGACGATGTCATGGTGCGCACTGTGCGCCTCCTCGCTCAGATTACGCGGCAGGTGGCCCTTGTGCAGTACCCGACGCTTTCACGAAGCAGTGTGCGACATATTGAACTCATTGCCCTGAGCACCACCAGATTGATTATGGTTTTGATTACCGATAGCGGCCGGGTGGAGCAACGCACCATTGAATGCGCGGCGCCGATAAGTGAGATTGCACTTGGAGATATTCGCGCTCGGCTACTCGTTGCCGTCAGTGCCCAGCCGTTCTCGTCAATTCCAGAGATACTTTCAACTTTCAGCGGTCAATTCCCGGCTGAGATGCAACCTCTGGTGACAATTATTCAGGCGACGTTACTTGATGCTGTGACTGAACGTATCGATGAACGGGTGGTACTCGGTGGCACTGCGCACCTAGCGCGTTATGGCGATGCCTTCCCGCTTTCCATCCAACCGGTTCTTGAAGCACTAGAGGAGCAGGTGGTATTGCTGCGACTGCTGGGCGAATCGTCGACCAACGCCTCGGTAACCGTG
>JBAXHK010000305.1:0-2615 GCA_037138935.1 Actinomycetes bacterium | reverse complement strand
TGCACCTGATGTCGATGCTTTGATAATGCGGCTTAGGCCACTTGCCGTGGCGGTGAGTCATGAATAATGAGCCTCTAGTACTGGGGATCGAGACCTCATGTGATGAGACCGGAGTCGGCATCGTTCGCGGAAGAACCCTGCTTTCTGATGAGGTAGCTTCAAGTATTGATGAGCATGCACGTTTCGGAGGAGTAGTACCCGAGATCGCTAGCCGGGCACATCTGGAAGCGATGGTGCCGACAATTGAGAGGGCCTGTCGGGTCGCCAAAGTCAAACTCAGTGATGTTGACGCAATAGCGGTTACCGGTGGCCCAGGGCTTGTTGGCGCACTGCTCGTCGGCACGGCAAGTGCGAAAGCCTTGGCCCTTGCCCTTGGTGTGCCGCTGTTCGCTGTCAATCATCTGGCCGGGCACATAGTTGTTGATGAACTAGAGCATGGGCCACTGCCCGATTCGGTCATTGGGCTTTTAGTATCCGGTGGCCACTCATCCCTCATACAACTAACCGGGAGTGACTTCCACGCTCTCGGTGCCACCTTGGACGATGCCGCCGGTGAGGCGTTCGACAAAGTCGCGCGCCTGCTCGGGTTGCCTTTCCCGGGCGGGCCGTGGATCGATCAACTTTCACTAACCGGTAACCCAGCTGCGATCGCCTTCCCGCGTGGTTTGACTTCCCCCCACGAGGGTGAAGTAAACAGGTTGAACTTCTCCTTTTCAGGTTTAAAGACCGCCGTAGCACGTTGGGTTAAACAGCAGGAGCAAGCTGGTAACAAGGTTTCTGTACCTGATGTTGCTGCCAGTTTCCAGGAAGCTGTGGTTGATGTTCTTACCCAGAAAGCTTTCGCTGCTTGTCAAGAAACCGGAATAGATCACCTGGTAATCGGTGGCGGGGTCGCTGCCAACAGTAGATTGCGTGCGTTGGCATTAGAGCGTGCCGCTATCCGTGGGGTTTCGGTTCGGATCCCGCGGCCGGGGTTATGTACCGATAACGGCGCCATGATCGCCGCGCTTGGATCGCGTTTGTTAATGCGTGGCGCGACCCCTTCTGACCTTTCCTTCTCAACTACCTCAGTGCTACCGATCGAAACGGTTGTGCTCAATGGACTTGGTTGAACGTTCCGCAATCAAAGTCATCGACGGAGGTCTTTCCACCCAACTCGAGGCAATGGGCTACGACATTTCTGGCCCGCTGTGGACCGGCCGGGCGTTGTTGGAAAACCCGAAAGCGATCGAAGGTGCGCATCGAGCATTTGTCGATGCGGGCGCTGATGTATTAATCACCGCGAGCTATCAGGTTTCACGCACCGGATTTGTCGCTGCGGGTCTAAGTGCAGGCGATGCGGATAGGTGCCTGCTGAAGAGTATTGAGTTAGCTCGGGCTGCTGGTGCAACCTCGACAATAGTCGCGGCGAGTGTGGGGCCCTATGGTGCAATCAGCCACGATGGCGCGGAGTATCGAGGTAACTACGGGCTTAGTGTCAAGCAACTTAGGGAATTTCATCGACCCCGTATTGAAATCCTTGCCAGCGGCGTTCCGGATGTACTGGCGATAGAAACTATCCCCGATATTCGCGAGGTTGAAGCGATTGCGGACATTCTCATTGATTTCCCGAACCTGCCGGCTTGGATTACTTTCGCTGCGGCCGATGGCAGCCAAACCTGTGCGGGGCAACCGATTGAAGCTGCTATCGAGGTAGCTGCTGGGATCGCCAGCGTGCAGTTGGTGGGCATCAACTGCACAGCGCCACAGTTCGTTCCAGAATTGCTGGGGCGGATCACCTCGACTACCGATAAGGCAGTTATCGCCTACCCCAATGCTGGTGGGGTGTGGTCGGCTCAAACCCAGGCTTGGCAGCAGGTGCCGGTAGCTTCCGCCGCGACCGCCGCAGCCAAGTGGGTGGAGTTGGGGGCCACCTGGATTGGGGGCTGCTGTGGCACAGGTGCCTCCCAGATCTCCGCGATTCGGGCGGCGGTATTCAAGCGCAGTTGAGCCACCCCGCTTGTGGTCACCGGTGTTGTTGGCGGGGGCTACCGGATTGGCGCAGGAAACTTCTTAGATCCCTTGGTTTTAGGGCGGGCGTGTTTTACTATCGAAAGGTGCCCGCTTGGGCATTGGCCCGTGAAACGATTGGAGCATGAAATGCCAAATACTGATATTGCTACCCCAGTAAGTTCAGCGCCAACTGATCGGCTCGCGCTCGGTGTTGGTTGGGTACGCCCCGGTGTGGCCGGTATCGGCGGCACCCTAAACCCCTCGAGCGAATTAGCCGCCGGCGGGTATTGTGATCCGAACTCATGTTTTGAGGGTAAGGAAGAGTAGCAACTCACTACTCAACGAAGAAGTTCACACCTTCCAACGAAGTAATAAATCACAACGAGAAGAATGGGAGCACTAAATGCCCAGTATTGATGTTGCTACCCCAGTTAGTTCAGCGCCAACTGATCGGCTCGCGCTCGGTGTTGGTTGGGTACGGCCGGGTGTGGCCGGTATCGGCGGCACCCTAAACCCCGCCGGCTACTGTGATGTGCCTTCACCTGCGTGTGCGGCTTTCTGTTTTGAAGGTAATGAAGAGTAGCACCGTTCCCTACCACTAGGTGGGGTGTTTAAACCCTGTT